>NZ_AECZ01000012.1 GCF_000179555.1 Solidesulfovibrio fructosivorans JJ] | reverse complement strand
GGGGGAAACTTTTTGAAAAAAGTTTCCCCCCGGACCCCCCTTCAAAAACTTTCAAAGGGAACGAACGTTAACTGGAATCCCGCTATGGGATTCGGTGCGGTGATGGCGTTCCCTTGCGGAAGTACGAATGCAAAAGATAAGAAATGAAGAAGGATTGCGCCTCGGCGGCCGCATGCCGCTTTCCACACTGGACTACCCCGGCGAGTTGGCGGCGGTGCTTTTTTGCCGGGGCTGCCCCTGGCGCTGTCCGTACTGCCACAACGCGACCCTACGCGAAAGCGACGGCGAGGCCGACGAGGCCTTCGCCGACACCCTGCCCTGGCTGGAAAGCCGGCAAGGGCTCCTCGACGCGGTGGTCTTCTCCGGCGGCGAACCCACGGCGCAGCCGGGATTGCCGGCGGCCATGACGGCCGTACGGGACCTCGGCTTCAAGATCGGCCTGCACACGGCCGGCATGTTCCCCGACGCCCTGGCCGACGCGCTGCCCTATTGCGACTGGGTGGGCTGCGACATCAAGGCCCCGGCCGCGGCCTATGGCCGCATCACCGGCGTCCCCGGAAGCGCGGCCCAAGCCTCGGCCAGCCTCCAACTCCTGGAACAGTCCCATGTCGCCTTCGAAGTGCGCACCACCTGGCACCCAGCCCTGCTCACCCCGACGGACATGACCGCCCTGGCCGACGAACTGGACCGGCAGGAAGTCCCCACCTGGGTCATCCAGCCCTTCCAGCCCAAAGGCTGCGCCGACGAAAACCTCAGCGCCGCCGGACCGGCCGTCTTCCCGGACGAGCTCCTGGAAACGCTGCGCCAGACAGCCCCCGGCCTCTCCATCACCGTGCGGTGATTGGGGAGGGGAGGGGAAGAGTCGGGGGAGGGAACCCTTTTTTGAAAAAAAGGGTTCCCTCCCCCGGACCCCCACCCTCCCCAAAAACTTTCAAAGGGGGGCAAGGGGACGTATCCCCCTCACCCCGTTAAAAGTTTTTGAAGGGGGTCCAGGGGGAAACTTTTTTCAAAAAGTTTCCCCCTGGCCGCCGGAGGCTCTTTACCTCTTCAACAACACCGCGCGGACGCGGCGGGCTGCTTCCACCATATTGGCCAGGGCGGCCGAGACTTCCGGCCAGGCCCGGGTCTTGAGCCCGCAATCAGGGTTGGCCCACAGCCGTTCGGGCGGGATGACCTCGGCCGCGCGTTTGAGCAGCGCTTCCATCTCCTCGACCGACGGCACACGCGGGCTGTGGATGTCGTAGAGCCCGGGACCGATCTCGTTGGGATATTGGAAGTCCGCGAAGGCGGTCAGAAGCTCCATGCGGCTGCGGCTGGCCTCGATGCTGATGACGTCGGCGTCCATGGCGGCGATGGACGGCACGATGTCGTTGAATTCCGCGTAGCACATGTGGGTGTGGATCTGCGTTTCCGGTTTGGCCACGGCGGCGGTCAGCCGGAAATCGTCCACGGCCAGGGCCAGGGCCATCTCCCAGTCCTTGCGCCGCAGCGGCAGCCCCTCGCGCAGGGCCGGCTCGTCGATCTGGATCACGCGCAACCCGGCCCGCTCCAGATCCGCCACCTCGTCGCGCATGGCCAGGGCGATCTGCCGGCGCGTGGTCTCGCGGGGCTGGTCGTCGCGCACGAAGCTCCAGCACAGGATGGTCGCCGGGCCGGTGAGCATGCCCTTCATGGGCTTCTTGGTGAGGGACGCGGCATAGGTCGACCAGTCCACGGTCATGGGGCCGGGGCGCGACACGTCGCCGTAGATGACCGGCGGCTTGACGCAACGCGCGCCGTAGCTTTGCACCCAGCCGTTTTTCGTGAAGCAGAAGCCGGCGAGCCGCTCGCCGAAATACTCCACCATGTCGTTTCGTTCGGGTTCGCCGTGCACCAGCACGTCGAGGCCGAGCGCCTCCTGCCGGGCCACCACGTCGGCGATGGTCTCCTTGAGGAATGTTTCGTAGGCGGCGGCGTCCATCTCGCCGGTTTTGGCGCGCCGCCGGGCCTGCCGGATCTCCGGCGTCTGGGGGAAGGAGCCGATGGTGGTGGTGGGGACGGGCGGCAGGGAAAGGGCGGCCGCCTGCAATCCGGCGCGTTCCTTGTACGGAGCCGGCCGGTGGAACATGTCCACGGTGATGGCCTCCACCCGATGGCGCACGGCCGCGTCGGTCGCGACCCCGCTTTCCCGCCGGCTTTCCCAGGCGGCCCGGTTGGCGGCCAGGGCGGCGGCCACCTCCGAACGCTCAGGCCCGCCGGGCGCGGCGGCATCGGCCAGCAGGCGCACCTCGCGGCATTTCTGCACGGCAAAGGCCATCCAACTGCGAATGGTCGGGTCGAGGGCGCTTTCCGCCTCGAGGTCCACCGGGCAATGCAGCAGCGAACACGACGGCGCGAGCATGAGGCGCTTCGCCCCGACGTGGTCCGCCGCGAGCTCGATGCGCGCCAGGGCGGCGGCCGCGTCCACGCGCCAGATGTTGCGCCCGTCCACGAGCCCCAGCGACAAGGCGGTCTCCGGGGACAGCGCCTTGGCGACCAAGGCGATCTGGGTCGGGTCGCGCACGCAGTCGATATGGAGCGCGCCGAGGGGCAGCCCTTCCACCCAGGACAGGTTGTGGGCGATGCCGCCGAAGTAGGTGGCGAGCATCACCTTCGCCGGACCGGCGGCCCTGGCCAGATCGCCGTACGCCTCCTTAAACGGCCCGGCCAGGGCTTCGGGCGGGTCCTGGGCCAGGATGGGCTCGTCGAGTTCGATCCAGGGGCACAGCGCGCCCAGGCGGCCGAGGATGTCCCGGTAGGCCTCAAGCAGGTCCGGGAGCAGCGAAAAGCGGTCGAAGCCGGGAGAAACGCTCTTGCCGAGCATGAGAAAGGTGAAAGGCCCGGGCAGCACGGCCTTGGCCGCGAACCCGGCCTGGGCGGCCTGGCGCGCCTCGTCGAAGATTTTCGACCCGACCACGGCAAGACGCTGCCCCGGCGTGAACTCCGGCACGATGTAGTGGTAGTTGGTGTCGAACCACTTGGTCATCTCCATGGCCGCCACGTCGCGCGTTCCGTCCTGGACGCCCCGGGCCATGGCGAAAAAGGTGTCGAGGGACGCCTCCCCGCCGGCATGGCCGAAGCGCTCCGGCACCGCACCCAGCAGGCAGGCCATGTCGAGCATGTGGTCGTAGAGGGAAAAATCGCCGACCGGCACGAGGTCGATGCCGGCCTCGCGCGCAAGCGTCCAATGCGAAAGCCGCAAGGCGGCGGTCCGTTCCCCGAGGGCGGCGGCGTCGATCCCGCCGGCCCAGTACGCTTCAAGGGCGGCCTTGAGTTCCCGACCCCGCCCCATGCGCGGAAATCCCAGCAAATGCGTCACCATGCAACGTGCTCCTTGTTGGCCCGGGTGGTCCACGGGCGGTTGGCGTCGGCCGGCATGACCAAAAAACGGCACGCAACAAAAAAACCCGTCCCCAACATGCGGGGAACGGGCCACGGGTGACGATCCGGGAACGCGAACGCGTCCGGCGCAACGGTCACTCCGGCCCATGTCGCGAGGCCTGGATACCGACCGATTCGAGGCGTCTTCTGGCTTACGGGGCGGTCCCCAAAGGGACCATCAGCATCCGGAGGCTTCCTTCCCAGGCCGGCTTTCGCCCGACCCAGTGGAGAACCGCCGCCAAACCCCGATCACAGCAGCGCGTCTGCGACGGATTCGCACCGTCTTCCGTTTCTCGAAAGGTCCTTTACCACAAATCGGCCCGTCAATGGCCCAATTCCAGTCCCCTGTCAATGAGGAGGAGGGGAAGAAACGGAGATGCGAGAGGGGGACCCTTTTTGAAAAAAGTGTCCCCCTCTCGCGCTCTCCCCTCCCAAAAACTTTCAAAAAGGAGAACAGGTTCACGCAAGACGGGGCGGTATTTCTTGTATCAACGCGGTTGCGATCGCGACAGGGCGTCCCGCAGAAAGCGCCGCAGCACATTTTCCGCCTGGTTGTAGGAAACCTTGATCTCCGGGTGGAACTGCGTTCCGTACAGACGTCCGTCCCGGCCGCGCACGGCCTGGATGTACGTGGACTCGGCCACCACTTCGAACCCCGGCGGCAGGTCGTACACGGCCCAGCCGTGCACTTCCGGCGCGGTGAAGGGCTGGGGCAGGCCCTTGAACAGTGGATCGTCGACGAGGGTGCGGATCTCCGCGTACCGGTCCGGCTTTTCCATGGCGGAAATGTCGGAATGCCCCATGGAGCGCACACGGGTGTAGCCCGAGGCGAAGGAAAGCATCTGGTGCCCGGCGCAAATGCCGAGGATGGGAACCGGCGCGGCGCGAATGATCTCGAATTCGCCGTTGTATTCGAACATGGGCAGGTCGTTGTAGTCGGCGTTGTTGCCGCTGAGCAAAATGGCCACCGGCTTTTTCGCAAGCGCCTCGTACAGGGCCATGCTCGCTTCGTAATACGGCACGGTCACGGTCGCCAGTTCCGGGACCATCTCATGGACGCGCGCGGCCAGCTCCGTAAACGTCGCGCCGTTGTGCTGGTTGCCGATGACGAGGACATACGGCCCGGACGGCGGGCTCGGCACGGGAGGATGCCCCGGAGAATACAGCAGCAGCTCGTTTATGCCCGGGGCATAGCCGGTCCAGTCGCTGATCTCCAGCCGCCAGAAACGGGCCGAAACCCCGTCGACATCGAGAATGAAGCGGTAGGTATCGCCGTCGGTGACCTTGACGACCTCCTTCCAGGCAACGCCGTCGGGGCTCGCCAGCCAGCGGAAGGCCACCGGCCAGCCGTCCCGGCTGCCGGAATCGGCCAGCATCCAGATGCGGCTTATGGTCCGCCTCCGCCCCAGATCCAGCTCCACCCAGGCCCTGTCCGGACCCGGAGGCGCGGCCCGCCACTGGGTGGAAAGGCCCTGGTCGGTATAGTCGATGAGATTTTTCGGGTCCGAGCCGCTCGAAACCTTCACGCTCACGGGCACGGCCCGGGTCAGGTCCATGAAGGCCTTGTCGCTCGCCGTATCCACCGAAAACCGGCTGACCGCCCAGGGCCCGTGCGCGCCCTTCTCGTCCGTGGCCCGCACGCGCCAGTACCAGCGGGTCCCATCCGCCAGGGGCTTTTGCTCGGAAATGGCCAGGGCGCTGACGCCTTCGGGGTTTTCCGGCAGCGTGTAGTCGAGGCGGCCGACCGCGAACGCCTTGTCGCGGGCGAGCTGGATTTCGTAGACGCGTTTCCCCTGGCCGCCCGTGGCGTTTTTAAAGGACAAAACAGGCGCCACGCGGGTGACGACGACATCGAAATTGGGGTTCGTGGTGAGCCGCGGCGCGCTGATCGGACACTGTGCCAGGGCCACGGCGCAGGACAGGCCGACGATCCATACGGTGAGGACGAGCGGAGGCAACATCCGGCTTTTCATGCGGGCACTCCTTGGGCCGGCAAAGCATCCGGCCGTGGCGGCGCATCGCAAGACGACCGAGCGCGCCACGCGTTAAAAGGTATAGATGATGCCAAGCGCCGCCTGCCAGGCGTCGCCGGCCTGATGCACCATACGATGTCCCCAGATGCTCGAGTGGAACCCTTCGGGATGGGCCCAGCCGGTTTCGCCGATCAGGTTCAGGGCGTCGGTCAGGGCGTACACGTGCTCCCAGGCGATGGAATAGAGCCGCTCCCCCTCGGCGAGATCCCGCCCCATGGTCACGTAACTGCCGGGGCCGCCCGTCAGGGCCACGGCCTTGCGCAGGCCCGCCGGCGAACTGGTGCCCGTGGCGTAGGAAAAGGCGACCAGGGAGGTCAGGCGGGGCAAAACGCTGATGCGGGCGAAGTTGAGGACCAGACCCATGCTGCCCTGGGGCGTGGTGTTCATGGCGGCCTGGGTCAGGTACTGGTCGGCGTTGAAAAGAAACGAGCCCGCGGGTCCCCATATCGTGTTGATGGCGGGCAGCCGCTCGGAGCCGTCGGACAGCCCGGAATCCTCGCCGCTGCCGTACCAGCCGAACAACTGCGGCGCAAAGGCGGTAAAGCCGGTATATTCCAGTCCCGCGTCCGCGAACCAGCCGCGCCGGTGGAAGCGCTCCCGGTCGGCGGCGAAGGCGTCGCCGTAGACCGCGTCGGCATAGAACTTGAGCGACAACGGCAGCTCGGCGTCCAGGGAAAAACCGGCCCAAAGCGCCGCGTTCTGGTTGTTGGAAAACGCCGTCGCCCCGGCGTAGGAACTGGCCGAAAGCAGGCTGTTCCCCATGGGGCTCGGCAGGTCGGCGGATCGGCCGAGGATGGCCACCGCGCCCCAGGGCGTGAAATGCGTGCCCGCGACCGTCACCGGCAGCGTGAGGAAGGTGAAGTCCAACTCGTCGCCGACTTGCGTGGTTGTGCCGTCGTAGGTCCGGTTGGTGTCCACCAGCCGGGCGTAGCCGGCCGTGACGTCGAGCCGGTCCGCGATCAGCGGCGCGCTGACGACCAGGGCGGCCGCGTCGCTGTTGCCCGAGTCCGTGCCGAGCACCACGGAGTCGTAGAAGACGGCGTTGTGCGGCAGGGACAGGGGCTGGTAGCCGGCGGTCACCTTGATGGCCGTCTCGGGCAGGGTGAACTGGAGATAGCACTGGTAGGGCTCGATGGCGGTCGTCGGATTGGCCGCCGTCAGGGTGCCGTGGCCCCAGGTCTGGTTGTTGACGCGAAGCCCGAGGCGAAAGGCCAAGTTTTCGTTGGCGGCGAGATCGACATGCAGGCGCAGGCGCTGCCAGATGTTCATGGTGTCCGCGGTCCGGGTGCCGTCCGCGTTCCAGCCGGTGTAGTTCTGATTGCTGAAAAACGTGCCCTGCACGCGAAAATCGCCGTACATGGAAACCGAGGTTGCGGCCGAGGCGGCGGGGGCGAACAAGCAGGCGGCGACGAAAACGAGAGCGGCGAACCGGAATCGGGGCATGGCGGTGTTCCTGCTGGGGTGTCCTGGAAAAATGCGTCCGTCTTTTCCAGAACGCAAACGGGTTGGCTGGGGCGGCTGCCTCAAATCGGCATCCATGGACCTCAAACGGGCCGCGCCGGCACGGTCCGGCCCCGGATCATCGATCGATCCGGGGCCGAACGGGACGTGGCGCGGGGTTAGGTGTGGCTGAACCCCGAGGCCGTCTCCGCGGACAGGGAGTGGGTCACGGGATTTTGGGCGAAGTAGGCCAGGCAACGCTTGAGGTCGTCGACCAGGAGGTCGGCCAGGTCACGGCTGAAGCCGTGGCGGACCAGGGCGCGCATGACCACGAGGTCCTCCCGATGGGGCGGCATGGAATAGGCCGGCACCTGCCAGCCCCGGGAGCGCAGCCGGTCGGACAGGTCGTAGAGGTTGAAGTTGTGCTTGCTCCCTTCGACAAGGCTCCAGGTCACGGCCGGGATGCCGCCCCGGCCGTCGTAGATGACCTCGAAGTCCGGGATTTCCCGAAGCGCGTCGCCGAGATAGGCGGCCGTGTCGTAGCAGGCCGACTGGATCTTGTCGTAGCCCTCGCGGCCAAGGCGCAGGAAGTTGTAGTACTGGGCGATGATCTGGCCGCCGGGGCGCGAGAAGTTGAGCGCGAAGGTCGGCATGTTGCCGCCGAGGTAGTTGACTTTGAAGATCAGGTCCTCGGGCAGCTCCTTGGCGTCGCGCCACACCACCCAGCCGACGCCGAGCGGCGACAGGCCGAACTTGTGGCCCGAGGCGTTGATCGATTTAACCCGGGGCAGCCGGAAATCCCAGAGCAAGCCGGGATCGTGGAACGGGGCCAGAAAGCCGCCGCTCGCGCCGTCCACATGGACCGGGATGTCGTGGCCGGTGTCGGCCTGGTACTTGTCCAGGGCCTTGCACACCGCTTCCACGGGCTCGTACTGGCAGGTGAAGGTCACGCCGAGCGTCGGCACCACGCCGATGGTGTTTTCGTCGCAGCGTTTGATGACTTCCTCGGGGCTCATGATGAGCCTGTCGCGCTCCATGGGGATTTCGCGCAGTTCGACGTCCCAGTAGCGGGCGAACTTGTGCCAGCAGACCTGGACCGGGCCGCAGATCATGTTGGGCTTGTCCGTCGGTTTGCCGGCTGCCTTGCGGGCGGCCCGCCAGCGCCATTTCATGGCCAGCCCGCCGAGCATGGCCGCCTCGCTCGAACCGGTGGTGGAGCAGCCCATGGTGTTGGCGGCCTCTGGCGAGTGCCACAGGTCGGCCAGCATGTGCACGCAACGCGCTTCCACCTCGGCGGTCTGGGGATACTCGTCCTTGTCGATCATGTTCTTGTCGAGGCATTCGTCCATCAACCGGTGAATCTCGGGGTCGGCCCAGGTCTGACAGAAGGTGGCCAGATTCTGGCGGGAATTGCCGTCGAGCATCAGTTCGTCGTGCACGACCTGATAGGCGTGTCTGGCCTCGATCTCTTTTTCGGGAAAGCGGTACTTGGGCATGCGCACCGAAAGGTCGCTCGACGCGTACACATCGTCGAGGAGATCGTCGCGGACCGTGTCTTTCTGATGCAAGGGCATAAAAGCGCCTCCTTCGTTGCGGTTTCGCCGGCGGCCTACTTGCCGCCCTGAAGCCAGCCGGGTTTCTTGCAGGCGTTGATGACGAGCGGCAGGCCGACGAACACCACCAGGCCGGCCGC
The DNA here is from genome assembly GCF_000179555.1 of Solidesulfovibrio fructosivorans JJ]. Classification (NCBI taxonomy): domain Bacteria; kingdom Pseudomonadati; phylum Thermodesulfobacteriota; class Desulfovibrionia; order Desulfovibrionales; family Desulfovibrionaceae; genus Solidesulfovibrio; species Solidesulfovibrio fructosivorans. The sequence goes on along the minus strand of NZ_AECZ01000012.1, from coordinate 116,082 downwards.
CACGAGGCCCACGTACAGGGCCGGATTGCCCACGGGAAGGTTCGTCGGCGGGAAAAAGCCGACCACCAGGGAGAACGCCACGCCGAGAAGGCCGATGCCGGCGATAAACCCCATGCCGACGACGCCGCCTGGCACCTTGTAGGAGCGCGGCAGGTCGGGACGGGTCAGACGCAGCCGGATGGCGGCGGCGTACATGAGAATGTACATCACGAGATAGAGGGTGACGGTCATGGCGGAAAGCACGAAAAAGGCCACGCTCACGTTGTCCATGATGAAGTAGAGGGCGGCGAGCAGGCTGACGATCACGCCCTGGATGAGCAGGATGTTGATCTGCACGCCGTTCTTGTTGACCTTGGCCATAAAGGGCGGAATCTCGCCCTGCTTGGCCGTCTCGAGCAGGCCCCGGCTCGGTCCGCCGACCCAGGACATGACGCCGCCGATGGCCCCGAAGGCCGCGAGCAGCCCCATGACCGGCGTTAAAAACCCGATGCCGAACTTGTCGAAGAGCTGCTTGAACGCCTGCATCAGCCCGGCCGTGAGGCTGATCTCGGAAGCCGGGACCACGGCGGCCACGGCCAGCGAGCCGAGCATGAACAGCAGGAAGATAATGGCCGCGGCCAAAAACATGCTCTCCGGAAACTGGCGGGACGGGTTTTCCAGTTCGGTGGCGTGCACGGCGTGGACCTCGACGCCGGCGAAAAGCAGGATGATGCCGGCCAGAAAGGCCACGCTGCCAAGGCCGGTGATGTGGGGAAAGAGCCTGGCGTGGGGATGGGCCAGCGCGCCGGCGGCGTCCGCGGCCGGGCCGGCGCCGAGAAACGCGATGGGGTTGCCCTGGTCGATCCACAAAAGCCCGAGGACGATAACCACCACCCCGGGCAGCACCGTGCCGAGCAGCACGCCGTACTTGGTGACCGAGCTGGCCACGTTGCTGCCGGCCAGGGTCAGGAAGGTGGCCGCCCAGTAGCACACCAGAATCACGATGCCGGTGTAGACGCCGTTTTGGGCCATGGCCGGCTGCATAAAGAGGTAGGCCAGACAGCTGGCCGCAAAACCGAGCACCGTGGGATACCAGACCACGTTCTGGATCCATTGGAGCCATATGGCCGTGAATCCCCAGCGGGAACCGAACGCTTCCTTGACCCAGGTATAGACGCCGCCGCCCTTCTCGCCAAACGCGCCGCCCAGTTCCGCCGCCACGAGGGATGCCGGGATAAGGAACATGATGGTGGAGAAGAGGATGTAAAAGACCAGGGAGAGCCCTTCCTTGGCCATCATCGGCAGCCCGCGCAGGCTCACCACCGCCGCGACGGTCATCATGCTCAGCGTGAACACCGACATCTTCTTTTTCGTCGCCATCGTGTCGTCTTCCTTTTTTGCGTCATGCGGTATGAACGGGACCGTGTCCGTTGCGTTGCCTCGCGCTGCAAAAGGCCGTTATGGTGGCAACGGTATCACATCTGCCGCAAAATGAGAAACAATATCATCACACACGCTCTTCTTTTCAGGATATTTCATAATATCGAGATGTTACGGTAAAATTACAATAACACCGCATCCTCGCTTGCCTTTTTCTCAAAAAATCCCCCGCCTGAGACTCGAAATCCGCGCGGCATGCGCAAGACCGCATGCCCGCGCCTTTCCGGGAACCACATTGCCCCGTTTTGGGAAGCGGCGCGGCAAAGCACGCCCCGTTTTGCCCGAGGCCAAAAAAGCGGCGTCCGCCCAAACCGCGCCCCACTCCCCATACGGCGGCTGACCTCAATGCCGACATTGACAATGATTTTGAATATCATTTACACCTCTCGCCGAAAGAGACCCCGCGCATTCGCGCCAAGCCCAAAAGCCTTGCGATCAAGGCGGGCCACAGGAGGAAAAGCATGGCCACGTCACCGCGGCACTTGTCCGCCAAAGGGAAAAGCCGCATCCCCGCGATCACGATCGGAAGCAAACCGGGAAGCAGCATAAAGGCCATGGGCCTCCCGCCCGGGGCGGCGTTCGCGGCTCCCGGCCGCGCGCCGTCGGCCGATGCGGCAACGGGAGGCTCGCGGGAATTTTTCCTGTCACCGTGCGGACGCGCGGCCGGCAACGGCATCGGCGAGGCGCTCTAGCATGGCGGGCACCGCAACGGCGGGCGTCCCGCCCCGACGCCTCCGCCCCTCGATATCGATCCGACACAGCATCCCCGGACGCATCCGGCTGCGCGTAAGCCCGGGACCGCTTGCCGCGAAGGCGGCCACGCTCTGCCAGTCCCTGCCCGGCGTGGATCATGTGCGCGTCAATCCGGCCTGCGCGGCCGTCATCCTGACGTATCAGACCCAAATGACCGACGCGGCCCGCCTGGGCCGGGCCGTCCGTGAGGCCATGGATGCCGCCGCCAACGCCGCCGTCTCCGATCCCGAGCAGGGAACGCGCGCCTGTGCTTGCGCGTCTTCCGGCGTGGGCGGGTCGGGCGTGGGCCGGCAGTTCGTCCGCTTTTTGTCCCTGACCGGAGTCATGGCCACCGTGTTCGTGCGCAAGGTCGTGTTCGGGGCGGCGCTGTCCGAAGCGGCCTTGTCACCGCTCGGCATCGTCGCCTTGCTGGCCGCCTGGCCGGTGGCCAAGGAGTCGCTGCGCCACGCCCGGGAGAAACGCTTCACCCTGGAAGGGTTTCTGGCGACCGGTTGCGTTGCGGCCACGCTGTCGGGACAGGCGCTGACCGCCCTGGAAATCCTGTGGATCCAAAGCGGCGCGGAGACGCTCAAGGCCTGGGTGTCGGAGCGCTCGCGCCAATCCATCGCCGCCATTTTGGACTTGACCGCCAAGAACACCTTCATCGTGGCCGGCGACGTGGAAGTGGAAGTGCCGGTGTCCGCCGTCAAGCCGCGCGACATCGTGGTGCTGCACACCGGAGAAAAAATCTCGGTCGACGGGCATGTCATCTCGGGCGAGGCGCTCGTCGACGATTCGCCCATCACCGGCCGGGCCGAGCCCGCCCACCTCGGCCCGGGGGACAAGGTGTTCGCCGGCGCCTACGTGCGCCAGGGCATCCTCCACGTCCGGGTGGAATGCGTGGGGGACCGCACCTATCTGGCCCGCATCATGCGGCAGGTCGAGGACTCGCTGGAAAACAAGGCCCCCATCGAATCCGTGGCCGACGACCTGGCCCGGTCCATGGTGCGCCTGGGGCTTATGGCCACGGGGCTGACCCTGCTCGCCACGGGCAGCCTGTGGCGGGCGTTTACGGTCATGATGGTCATGGCCTGTCCCTGCGCCACGGTGCTTTCGGCCCAGACCGCCGTTTCCGCCGCCATCGCCGCCGCCGCCAAGCGCGGCATCCTTATCAAGGGCGGGCGCTATCTGGAGGAGGTCGGCCAGGCGGACACGGTCTGCTTCGACAAGACCGGCACGCTGACCAGCAACCAGCCGCGCATCGAGTGCATCCGCAATTTTTCCGATTGCGACGAAAGCGCGCTGTTGCGCTTCGCCTATTCGGCCGAGATGCACAACCACCACCCCCTGGCCCTGGCCATCCGCAACGCGGCCGTGGCCCGGGACATCGCCCCCATCTCCCACGCGGTGTGCGACTTCACCCTCGGCAAGGGCGTTCGGGCAGTCATCGGCGAGGACGTCGTCCGCCTGGGCAACCGCGCCTATATGGAAGAAGCGGGACTTTGCGCGGCGCAAGCGGACGCGGCCGTGGCCGATCTCAGGGAACGCGGGCTGACCGTGATTTTCCTGGCCAAAAACCGGGAGGTCCTGGCCGCCATCGCCTTTGCCAACGAACCCCGGCCCGACGCCAAGGCCACCGTCGCCGCCCTGGCCCGAACCGGCGTCTCCACGGTGGCCCTGGTGACCGGGGACGCGGAAAAGACCGCGCACGACCTTGCCCGGGAACTGGGCATCGCGGTCTGCCACCATTCCGTGCTGCCCGAGGAGAAAGGGGCCATCGTCTCGCTGCTGCGCCAAGGCGGCCACAAGGTCATCATGGTCGGCGACGGCATCAACGACGCCCTGGCCCTGGCCGATGCCGACATCGGCATCGCCATGAGCGCCGGCGGGGCGGACGTTGCCATCGAGGCGGCGGACATCGCGCTCGTGCGCGATGATCTGGCCGACATCCTCTACGTGCGGGAACTGAGTCGTCGCACCGTCCAGGTGGCGCATCAGAACTTCTGGATCGCCACCTCCACCAACATCGGCGGCGCGCTGGCCGGGGCGCTCGGCCTGCTTTCGCCCGTGGCCGCCGGGCTTTTGCACATCGTCCACACCTTGGGCGTGCTGGCCAACTCCTCGCGCCTGCTTTTGCCCTTGCCCGCCGGGCCGGTCCCGATATCCCAGGCAGACGTCGTCCCGGCCGTTCTTTCGCAACCCGAACCGGAGAAAGCCTAACCCATGAATATGCAGGAACTGTTGGAAATGCGAACCCTGGTCGACGTCGTGCACCACGTGCCGGGACGGCTGCGGCTGCGGCTCGATCCGCGTTTGCGCGAACATCCGGCGGCGGCGCAGCTCGGCGATTTGCGCGCCAACGGCTCCGGCATCCTGTCCACGCGGCTCAATCCCATGGCCCGCTCCCTGGTCGTGGAATACGACCCGAAACGGATCGATCCGGCCGCGCTGGAAGAGTTTCTCGGCGGAGCCGACGCCGCCCGCGCCGAAGTCCTGGCCGGGTCCCTGGCCGGGGTGTTCGGCGTGACGGCGAAAACCCCGCCGGAATCCCGATAACAGCGTCAGTGCACTGTGTTGGCCTGAAACAAAGACAACCTTTTTCTGAAGACACCACAGAGAGGAGAAAAGGGAATGGAACACGCGACGTATCAGGAAACGGGCCCCATGGGGCATCCCGCGCCGGAAGGACAGGCGGCCTTTGCGGGCGCGCCCGAAGCCGGTCCTTCCGGCCACATGTCCGGGCAGCCATCCGGCCAGGCGACGGCCCCGCAGCAGGGCGAACCGCGCTATCAAGCCCAGACCGGGGCAAGCGCGGCCGGTTGCGCCGACAGCGGTTGCGCCGAGGCGGCCGTTGCGGGCCAAAACGGATACGCTGCGGCCCCTGCTTATGCCGCGCCGCAAGGATATGCCCAGCCCCAGGGCTACGGAGCCCCCCAGATGCCGGCCGCGCCCCAGGGGCCTGCCGGCCCCCAAGGCTATGCCGGTCCGCAAGGGTACGCCGCGCCTCAGGGCTATGCCGGTCCGCAAGGCGGCCCCATGCCGGGCAAACCGGCCGGGGCGGGCATGCCGGAAGGCGAATCCGCCCACGGCCCGGAAGGCCATGCTTGCGGTTGCGGCAAGCATGAAGCCGCGCCCCAGGCTCCGTATGGTCCCCAGCCCGGCATGCCCAACGGATTCCAGCCGGGATATTATGGCCCCCAGCCCGGCATGGCCTACGGCCCGCAACCGGGATTCGCGCCGCATCCGGGCATGGCCGCCGGTCCACAGGCTGCGCCGACGTACGGCCCACAGCCGATGTACGGCCCGCAGCCCGGGTATGCGCCGCACCCCGGGTATGCGCAGCCCGGTATGGCAGCCGGCCCCATGGCCGGTCCCCAGCCCGGCGTGGCCTATGGCCCCGCGCCCGAGTCCGGACATGACGATTGCGAGGGTAAAAAGGGCGGCTTCGGCGGCCCGGCCGGTTTCGCCGGTTTCCCGGGACAGCCCGGCTTCGGCGCGCCCGCGTTCGCGGCCATGGCCGGCACGCCCGGTTTCGGAACCGAAGACCCGCAGCATCTGCAAAACCGCTACGGGCAAATGCTCGCCATGTGTGGCGACATCATGCAGGGCAAGGCCGATCCGGTCAAAATCGCCTCGTTTTTAACGACCAGCGGCACCCACTTCTGGAAAGGGGCCATCGTCGGCGCGCTCGCCACTTTCGTCCTGACCAACGGCTCCGTCAAATCCGCCCTGGGCGACAGCTTCTCCGCGATCTTCGGAAAGGCCAAGCCCACCGATCCGACCGCCTAACCGCCAACCGAACCAGAAGGAATCGCCATGTATCCCACGCAGTACAATCAGAACTACCCCTCCCAGCAGAGGCTGACCAACCTTCCCGTCGGCGCTGTGGCCACCATGGGCCTCGTCGGCGGGCTGCTCGGCGGCATCGTGACCGCCGCCCGCGACATGCGCGAAGTGCGCGCCGGGTCCATGGCCCGCGCCGAGGTGGCCGGCGACGTGCTCAAGGAAGCCGTGGGCACCGGGCTCGCCACGGCCGTGGGCACGGCGGCCGGCGGCCTGGTTTTTCGCAACGGCGCCTTGGCCCTGGCCACCATGGCTGCGGTCGGCATCGGCACGAAATACCTCTACGACGGGCTGGTAAGCGCCGCCAAAGACGCCAAAAAGACCGCCGCCGCCCCGGTCAAGGTCACCAACAAGAAGGCTTAGCCAGGAAACCGCCATGTCCCATACTCCGCAATACCCGCAGTACCAATACGCCGCCACAGGCGGCCAGTACGACCCCGCCGCCTACGCCGCCCAAACCGGCGCATACGCGCCCGCCGCTTCCTCGTGGACCCAGGGCTGGTTCGCCGCGTCCGACCCCGGCTACCTCAAGGGCCTGCTCCTGGGCGCGGCCGCCACCTACCTGTTGACCAACCCCAAGGTGCAGCGGGCCATGGTCAAAGGCGCGGTCGCGCTTTGGACCTCGGTCCAGGGCAGCGTCGAGGAGGTCAAGGAGCAAATCCAGGACATCAAGGCCGAGATGAGCATGAACGCCGATGCCGCCGACAAAAAGTAGCGACGACATCACCCGGCGGCGCGGGCAGGCCAAGCTCGGCATGGCCGTCTCCCTGGGAGCGCTTGTGGCCACGGGGCTCGCCTCGGGCATGCGGGGCTCCTGGACGCCGGGGGCGCGCACGCTGCACGTGTGCGCGGGCGTGGCCCTGGTCGGCTTCTCCTACTGGCATGTGACGCTCTATGAGCAAAACGCGCGCATGAGAAGAGGACATATCGCATGACGCAAACCCAGGCGCCACCCGCGCCCGGGACGCGCGTGGGCCACTTTCGGGTGGCCCACGCCCTTTCCCGGCGCGTGCGGCTCAAATCGACGTTGCTTGGCGATCCCGCCTTCGACGCCGTATATTTTCAGGCCCTGCTCGAAGCGCTGCCTGGCGTTTTCGAGGTCCGGATCAACGGCCGTGGCGCGTGCCTCGTGGTGGTCCACGACGGCCGTCCCGAAACCTGGGACAAGGTCGCCGCCTGTCTGCGCAGCCTCCCCGACGAGGCTTTCGCCCCCGCCCTTTGCGACGAGGCTCCGGTCACCGGTTCCGACGTGGCGGTAAAGGCCCTGGTCACCATCGCCTCCCAGGCCCTGCCCTGGCCGGCCCGGGCGCTCCTTGGCTGGAGCATGGCCATGGGGGTGATCGTCAAGGGCGTGGAAACCTTTTTCACGCGCGGGCTCAAGGTGGAAACACTGGACGCCACGGCCATCTCCCTGGCCCTTGTGCGGGGCCGGTATTTCACCGCCGGCTCCATAACGACCCTGCTGGCGCTCGGCCAGTACCTGGAAGGGCAAAGCGAGGAGCGTTCCACGGCGCTTTTAAAGGGCCTCATGCGGCCCCAGGTCGAAAAGGTCTGGACCGTGCGCGACGGCGTGGAGGTCCAGCTTCCGGTCGGAGAAATCGCGCCCGGCGATCTGGTCGTGTGCGGCGCTGGCGAACTCATCCCCATCGACGGCGTGGTGGCCGAGGGCGAGGGCTCGGTCAACCAGAGCTCCATTTCCGGCGAGTCCGTACCGGTGCACATCCAGCCCGGCGATGCGGTCATATCCGGTTCCGTGGTCGAGGAAGGACGGCTGACCATTACCGTCGAGCGCGTGGGCTCGGAAACCTCCATGGCCCGCATCGGCCGTTTCATCGACCAATCCCTGCGCGGCAAGTCCAAAACCCAGACCAAAAGCGCCGCCCTGGCCGACAAGCTCGTTCCCGTCACCCTGGGCCTCGGCGGGCTCATGCTTCTGGCCACCCGCGACGTCAACCGGGCCACCTCGGTTCTGACCGTGGATTTTTCCTGCGCCGTGAAGCTCGCCAGCCCCGTGGCCGTGCGCTCGGGCATGTACGCCGCCGGTCAGGCCGGGGTGCTGCTCAAGGGCGCGGCGGCGCTGGACGCCCTGCAGGACGTGGACACCATCGTTTTCGACAAGACCGGCACCCTGACCACCGGCCGAATCGCCGTCACGGACATCATTCCCGGCGAGGGGCTCACCGAGACCGAGGTGCTGGCCCTGGCCGCCGGCGCGGAGGAGCATTACGACCATCCCGTGGCCCGGGCCGTGGTGGGCGAAGCCAGACGGCGGGAGATCGCCCTGCCGCCCATCAGCCGGGTCGACTTCATCGTGGCCCACGGCGTGGCCGCTTCCATCGACGGCAAGCACGTCCTGGTCGGCAGCCACCATTTCGTGGCCGAGGACGAAGGGGTGGCCTGCGACCACCTGGAGCAAACCGCCGCCGCATTGCGCGGGCAAGGGAAATCCCTGCTCTACGTCGCCCGGGAAGGCAGGCTCGCCGGACTTATCGCCCTGCGCGACGATCCCCGGCCCGAAGCCGCCGCCGTGCTCGCCGCGCTCAAGGCGTCCGGCATCGGCCACATCGTGGTGCTGACCGGCGACCACAAGGATACGGCGCAAGCCCTTGCGCGCGCGCTGCCCCAGGTCGACGAGCTCCACTACGAACTCAAACCCGAGGACAAAGCCGCCATCGTGGCGCGGCTTAAGGGCGAAGGACGCACGCTGGCCTTTGTCGGCGACGGCGTCAACGACGCGCCGGCCCTGGTCACCGCCCATGTGGGCATCTGCATGCCCAAGGGGGCCGATCTGGCCCGGGAAGCGGCCCAGATTCTGCTTTTGCACGAGGACCTGCACACCCTGGTCGTGGCTCGCCAGGCCGCCGTGCGCACCAACGCCATCATCCGCCAGACGTTCGGGGCCACCATCGGCTGCAATTCCCTGATCATGCTTTTGGCCACGGCCGGGATGTCCCCGGTCGCGGCGGCGCTTTTGCACAACGCCTCGACCATCGGCATCCTGGGTTATGCCGCCATGGCCGCGTCGCGGCCGCTGGCGCAACGACCGCTTGCGGGCGCGGACGCGCCCCGGAGGAAGGAACTATGTTGACGACCCTTGCCGCGGCTCCCGTCGGGGTTCCCCTGGTCATCGACCGGATCGCCGGCAGCGGGTTCGCCTCGCGCCTGGCCCGCCTGGGGCTCTACGAAGGGACGGGCCTGACCCGCCTGGATGACAGCGTGGCCATCGGCCCGGCCAAGATCGTCGGACCGGGCGGCGAAGTAACGCTCGGCGGCTGGCTGGCGGCCAAGGTGGTCATGCACCGCGACGACGACCGCAGGCTCCCCCTTTTGGAATGCGCGCCGGGCGACAGCGGCCATGTGGAGGGCGTGACCGGGCACCGGGATCTCGAGGAGGACCTGGCCGTACTCGGCGTCGGGGAAGGCGACCGCATCACGTTTTTGCGCCGGCTGCCGCCCATGCTCTACAAGGCCGTGGTCGACGGCAAGGAGCGCATCCAGATAAACGAGGGACTGGCCGCGAAGATCCACGGGGAAACCCCGAGCGGACCGGCCCAGTTCTGTTCGGTCGGCGTGGGCGAGGCATTCACGGTCCGCCGCATTCTTGCCGGGGCCCATGCCGGCGAAAGCCTCGCCGCCCTGGACGTCAAGCCGGGAAGCCGGCTGACCCTGACCCAGGTGGCCGCCGGCCAGGTGGTGCATTTTTCGCACAAGACGCCCGTCGTTTGCAGCACGCGGGACGGACTGCGGCTGTATTTCCAGGAAAAGGACGCCGCAAGGATTTACGTTTCCTCTTGCGCTCTTCCTGGATGAATCGCGGGATGCCCGGGTCCCGCGCGCGGCTACCGGAACCGGGAGCGCTTCAAGACCGCTACCCGCTTCTTCCGCGGCGGCCTGGATTTCTATCCCAGGCCTGCCTGAACGCGGTCCCCATGGAAAACACGGAAGGGGTTGTCCGCTTCCGGGCAACCCCTTTTCCCAGCAGTGGCCCTGGCCAAAAAACGGCGTCAGGCCATCAGGCAATCGCCCTCCCTATTCCTCTTCCCCCCAGGCTTTGGCGCTGCGGGCGATTTTCTTGCGGATGTTCTTCCATTCCCCGTCCACGTTGAACATGGACTCCGGCAGGGCGGCCAACATTTTCCTGTAAAGGCTCAACGGCACCGTGAAGGTCAGCTCGTCGGGCTTCATACACTTTCTGGCCGAGGGATCGAAGCCCCCCAGAACGGCTTTCTCCAGCCCCTGTTGCTGGTAATACAGAGGCCAGGCGAGCATGTTGGTGCACCCCGCGCCAAAGGGGGAGGCCACGCAGTCCACGTCGCCCGTGGTGAAAACCGTTTGAATGAACAGGCCGGTCAAGACTTCCGGCCGGGCGAAGAAGATGACGAACTCCGGTTGCTCGTCGTTGGTGAACAGGGACAGCGGCTTAAAGATGCAGTACTTCGCCGGTGCTTGGCGCGGGTTGACCTTGGTGAGGAAGTTTCGCACGCTCTCGCGACCCGGCATATACCGCTCGCCATGAATCGGCGTACCGTTGATGCCCGTACCCACGTAATGTTCGATAAAGGCAAGGGGCGGCTTCATCATGGAGCAGTAGTACACGCCCCCGATGCAGCCGTATTCTTCCGCAGAGATAAAGGCCGCGCGATGTTGTTTTCTGGCCAGCCAGACATTGCACATGACGCAGGAGAACGTCTTGAAGACCTCCTGCATATCCAACTTGCCCTGATCCTCCTGGTCGCGCGAAATGGGCACCCCCACTTTCGGCCCGACAGCCTTTTCCGGCTTGATATCGGCGTAATACACGCCGAACGGCTCTTCCTTCGTGCCGAGATGTTCCAGAAATGTTTTGGTGTCATCAAGAACGGACTGCATAGCCATGTTCATTCACTCCTTTGCTTGGTTGCCGAAACGGTATGTGCCGCGCAACCGTCGTATAAATGAGATACGGTGCCGGGCCTCATCGATGCTTCGCCTGAAGACCGCCTCCAGAACCCAGACACGCCCCGGGAGGTTAGCCGAAGCGGTGACCCAGGACCTCCTGGCCGTGTCCGAGGCCTCGCCGACGGCCGGCAGCGCCGCCTTGCGCTCCTTGCCTTCCGCGGTAGTCTTTTTTACCATCCTCAAAAAATAAATAAACAGCCTAAACAGAAAACTCTAACCCAAAAACGGGCATAATCATGCAAGCGTTTCTGACAGACCTGCCGCTCCTGGCAGCTGTCGCCCGGCAGAGAAGCTTCTCCAAGGCCGCTGAAATATTGGGGATGAGCGCTTCGACACTCTCAAGGCGCATCAAGTTGCTGGAAGAACGGATGGGGGTGCTGCTCTTTTACAGGGACACGCGCAATGTGAAGCTGACGGATACCGGCTCGGTTTTGATAGAGCGGTGCGAATTCATTCTTGACGAAGCGCAAAAAGCCTATGATTCCGTAGTGACAAACATGAGAAAGCCTTCCGGGCTTGTTCGCGTCTGCATGTTCCGGGATATGTACGAGGAGCACATGCGGGGCATGCTGCTCGATTTCGCCACGCGTTGGCCCGACATCCGGATGGACCTGACCTTTGCGGAGCACTCGGTGGATCTGCGCATCGATCCCTATGACGTCGCCTTTCTCATCGGGCCTTCCATCGCCCCACCGCTTGTGGCCAGAAAGCTCTTGACCATCGAGCCTTTTTTGTACGCCTCCCCCGAACTCTTCAAACATCACCCCATGCCGGTGGAGCCGAAGGATCTGCACCGGCTCCCGTGCATCGTGCTCGAACGTTTCGGACGCCGCTGGCCCATGCACAACGGCAACCGGCAGGTCATCGTCGACATAGAACCTAAATACACCTTCAGTTCCGTGGAGATGTGCCGCGATTTCGCCCTGGCCGGACATGGCATCGCCTTGCTCCGGGACCTGCTGGCCGCGCCGGATGAGACAGCGGGACGTCTCGTGCGGGTACTCCCGCAGTGGAGCGGGGGATTCGAGCATGATGTCTATATGGTGACGGGGCCCGGTCAGCTCCCCCAGAGAGTCCGTCTGTTCGTGGATCACATCCAGGCGAACTATGCCTCGCGCTCATGACGGGAGGAGATCGGCTTTGTCGTTGTTCACGCGAATATGATGTGTGGGCGCGAGGCCGCCCTCTTCCCTGAAACGAAAAACCGGGAGCCTCGGGAAGTCTTCCTGGCCCCTGACCTGATTGCGATGCTCAAGCGTCGAGGCCCCGCCAGGACCGGCGAGTATGTCTTCACCAAGCGCGACGGCACGCCCTACGATGCGGCCCCCTCCTCCTTCAAAAACGCCCTGAAACGCCTTGGATTCAACGAGGGGCGCGCCCCACGGAAACAAGGCCACCTTCCACAATTTGCGGCATAGCGCGGCCACCTCCGCGGCCAGACGTGGCGTCCCGGTCAAGGACATGCAGACCATCTTCGGCTGGAAAACCCCGAGCATGGTTTCCAGGTACGCCAAGGGCTCCGAGGACATGCAGCGGAGAGTCATAAAGGGCGTACCAATGCGTTCATAAAAGACAAGGGAGGCAAGGTGGTGCCGTTCCCTGACGGCAAGGCCGAGGGGGAATAGCCGTCTTCCAATAAAAATGCTCTACCCTTTACCGAAAAAAACTTGCCTACTCCTAAATAGAATCTTATTTACTCCTAAAAAGGAGTAGACACCATGCCCGCCACCTGCGAAGCCCGAGCGCCCGCTTCTCGGTATGCCGCATCGCCCATCGTGGATCTGTCCGTGAAGGCCGACCGCGACCGTCTGAGCCCATCCGCCATGAAAGGTTTCCTGAATATCATGGCAAAGTGGAGTGTTCGGGACGTTGACGCCATGGGGCTGCTCGGCGGCGTCTCCAACGGCCGTTTCTACGCCATGAAAAAGGCCCCCGAGGGCGCTGTGCTCGATCAGGATGAATTGCAGCGCGTGTCGTTCCTGGTGGGCATCTTCAAGGCCCTGAACATCCTTTTCGGGGAAGAGTTGGCCGACGCCTGGGTACAACTGCCGAACCAAAACCGGATATTCGGGGGAGCGCCCCCGCTGGCCTACATGATCCGTGGCGGCCTGCCTGCTTTCCAGACTGTGCGCCGCTTGCTTGACGCCCGACGTGGAGGGCTGGAGTGACGCTACCCGGTTGCTCTTCTCTGCGCGTCCAGGACACGCATCGCCTCATCCCGTCGGAATATTCAGGAAAGATGGCGCTCACGCGCATTGCCGACACTGGAGCCCACCTAGAAGACCTGTTCGACCTGGATGACGCCACGAATGACCGTTTGCAGGGAGAAATGGACCTGCTGCCCGGAATCGGCAGGGACGAACTTGTTGCCGCCCTCCCCTATGCATCGACCATCAACGCTTCATTCTGCCATGCCTCGCCCGAAGGTGGCCGGTTCAACGGCCCGGATCGGGGCGCGTGGTACGCCGGCTTTGAACTGGAAACCAGCCAAACCGAAGTGGGCTTCCACAAGAGCCAGGACTACCGCGAAATCGGCTGGGAAAAAGAGGATGTCGTCACCTACGACGACTACTTGGCGAACTTCGACGCCGACTTTCACGACCTCCGAGGCGAGGCGGCTTTTGCGGCCTGTCTGGACCCCGGCAGCTACTACGCCTCGCAGGGGCTGGCCATGGAGTTGTTGAAGGCCGGCTCCCTTGGCATCGTCTACCCGAGCGTTCGCGCTCCAGGCGGCACCTGTCTTGCCTGTTTCCGCCCGGCGCTGGTCGGCAATGTGCGTCAGTCAAAAACATGGTCGTTCGTGTGGCGAGGAAACGGCATTGCGCCGATGTGGCGGGAGTAAAGCAGATCCGGCGAGAGGAGAGCCCATGGACACCCATTCCATCCCCTGGTGGGAAGTACTGCCCTTCAAGGAGGAGGAATTGCCTGGTGTGTTCTTGGTCGGGGCAAGCTATCAGGAAGGCATGACCCAAGCCGCCCTTGCCGAGGCAACCGGCATCCCGCGCTGCCATATCAGCGAAATGGAGAACGGCCGCCGGCCCATCGGGAAGAAAATCGCCACTACTGGCCTGCTCCTCTGACAATTGAAAATAGTCGACATCACACGCCAGCAAGGCTTGGCAACTTCCCACCGCCTTGAGGTGGTCCGGGTAGGTTGGACAGGTTGGCGGCGCAGTTAAGCTATAGTCCGGTTGGTGCTCATGCCGCCTTGGAGGCCGAGTGGGCATCCCGGTATACGTCCATGGGGCGGCGACCGTCAAAAGCCGTATGCGGCCGCTGCTCGTTGTAGAAGCGGAACCAGTCTCCAAGCGCTTGGCGAGCCTGACTGCCGGTTTCGAATTCCCGCAGGTAGACGCATTCCCATTTCACCGAGCGCCACAGGCGTTCAATGAAGACGTTGTCCATCCACCTGCCTTTGCCATCCATGGAGATGGCGACGCCGGCATCCTTGAGTGCCTGGGTGAAGTCCTGACCAGTGAACTGTGATCCCTGGTCCGTGTTGAAGATTTCCGGCACCCCGTAACGATTCATGGCCTCTTCCAAGGCGGCAACGCAGAAATGGGCGTCCAGGGTGTTGGATAGCCGCCAGGACAGCACGGCTCGGCTGTGCCAGTCCATGACCGCCACCAGATACAGAAAGCCCCGCTTCATGCGGACATACGTGATATCGGCGCACCACACCTGATCCGGCCGTTTGATCGCAAGGCCGCGCAGCAGATACGGATAGATCTTGTGCCCGGGATGCGGCTGGCTGGTCTTGGGCTTCTGGAAGATCGCCATCAGTCCCATCCTACGCATCAATCGCCGTACGCGGCCACGTCCGATCTCGAGGCCCTGATGCCGTAGATGTCGTTGCATCTGGCGCGATCCGTAAAACGGCGTCTCCAGAAACTGCTCGTCGATCCGCCGCATCAGGTCCAGATTCGTGGCCGACTCGCCCTTCGGGCGATGGTACCAAGTCGACCTGGCCAGTCCGAGGATGTGGCACTGCCGGCAAATACTGAGTCGGGGATGCCCGCGTTCGACCATCCCACGCCTTCGCCCGGGACTCACCGTTTGGCGAAGGCTCGCTCTAAAAAATCCTTTTCCACGGTCAGTTGCCCGATCTTGGCGTGGAGTTCCCGGATCTCAGCGGCGGCATCCTTCTGCACGGTCGCCGCCCTCCCGGAAAAGGCCGCAACCATACCTCCCTTGGCCTGGCGCTTCCAGCCGGCGATCTGCGTCGGATGCACATCATACTTGCTGGCCAGCTCCGCCAAGGTCAATTCGCCCGACAGGGCCTCAAGCGCCACTTTGGCCTTGAACTCCGCTGAAATTTCCGTCGCTTGGACATCAAAAACCGTCCTCCGTCGTCGAGGACTAGAGCTTAGCAGGCTGTCCAATTTCCCGCGACCACCTCACTGTCTCAAGGAAAAGAAAACTGGCAAGGAAAACGTCTTCATCATGAACAAGGAGATCAAAACCGCTCTCGACGAGCAGCGCAGCTCTTCCCTGCGAGCCTGGGCGCATTACGGCGCCCCCTCCGGCCCGCCGGCGGTAAGCCGGCTCACTCCTCTCGCTTCTTCCCCCATACAAGCACCGGCCCATGCTCCTGTCGAAACCGGCTCCTGTCCCGGCGTCCGCGGCGTAAGGTTCAGAGAGCGCCCGGGCAGACGCGCGAAACAGGCCGAAACCGCATCATCACCTGCACAATAACACGATATTGACAATACAAGTGACACTCGCAAACCATGAAGTGACTCTTGGAGATCCAACCTCAACAGAATACCACACTACCACGATCAAGATATGTCACCAACATAGGGCAAATTTAATACAGTACACACATGTATTCAAAGCGAACTCCCTACATCTTGCCAGAGAAATCGCCAGCAACGACAATCACGCCTTGCGCAAAAATCGTGATGTATTGACTGTTTGTTTGAGTATCGCTAGTTGTACGCACTTATGTTGCAAAGGTATTCATCGCCTGTTCCGTAGCATGTGACGTGTGCACCAATGGACGGGATAGGCCTATCGCTTAAAGCTCGCTGCACTAGGCAGGGCGTTGCGGGCCTGCCTGCAACCGTATTGGCGCGTCGATCCGCCACGCGGAGGGGACTGCGTACCCGGGGAGCGCCGCGCCTGGTGAGCGCCAGCGGCGTGACACGCGTGGCTGGCGGCAAGGCGCATGAGAAAATTCGGCCGGCGAATACGTCGGCCGGCAACGCGTCAAGGCCGGATGCCGGGCCATGGGACGGGGGCGAAGGTGGGGAAAAGCTCCCGACCGGCCTACGGCCTGCGGGGCATCCGGGGTGTCGGAACACCAAGTTGTAAGGGAGGGAGTATGCGGTTTTGTCGTATCATCTGCGTCGCCGCCTTGTTGTCGGCGTGCATGTGTCCGCTGCAAGCGGCCCGGGCCCAGGAGGGGGGATCGGAACAAACCCAAGAGAAGCATGAGTACTACAAAATTCAGGACATCGAGGTCGCGGCGCCGAAGCAGGTCGGCCCCGTCGTGGAAGACAAATCGGAACCGGCCAGCGTCAGCACCTTGCCGCGCCAAACCATCGAGACGTTCGGCGGGCCGGCCCAGGTCAATCCCTACACCGTCCTCAACAAGCTCATGCCTTCGGTCAACAGCGAATCCATGGACGCCTACGGGCTGGTCAAAGAGTCCAACATCCGCATTCGCGGCCAGTCGGCCTTCAGCTTCGGCAGCCTGTCCCAGACCGTAAACGGCGCGCCCATCGGCATCTCCACGGGCTACGGCGCTTCGGGCAATTACATCGACCTTGAAAACATCAATACCATGAGCCTCTATAGGGGCCCGATCCCGGCCGACAAGGGCTTCGGCTTCGGCGACGCCGCCGGCGTGCTGGACATGCAGGTCCTGGGGCCCTCCTACACGCGGAGGGCGATCATCGAACAAAAGCTCGGCACCTACAATTTCAACCGCACCTACGGCCGGCTGGATTCCGGAGAACTGGCCACCGGGACGCGCGTCTTCGGCTCGTTTTCCCATGCCCTGGCCGACAAGTGGCGCGGCACGGGCGACGCCGAACGCCTGAACTTCATGGGCGGCCTGGCCCAGCCCCTCTTCGACAATCGCCTCAACCTCGAGGTCTACGCCCTCTACAACAAGTTCAACCAGGACGAGTACCGTCCGCTCACCTATGCCCAGACCAGGAGCCAGAGCTTTTATCGCGGCTTCGACTTCACGGGCGAAATGACCGGCACTCCGTCCGTGGACTACGCCTACTACGGCTACAACCGGCAGTACTTCGACGAATGGTCCATGTTCGGCAAGCTCGAGGCCAAGCTCTGGCAGGGAGCCACGGCGTCCTTCAGGCCGTACTACGCCGGCAACGACGGACGCCGCTACAATACGGCCGCCAACAGCGCCAAGGCGTCCGGCAAAGGCTACACCTATACCGTCATGGACTACGAGCAGCGGCAGTTCGGCTATTTCGCCGAGATCGAACAGAAGCTCGACCCGGTGACCGTCAAGCTCGGCTACTGGTACCAGAACCTGGCGCTGTATCCTCCCGTGCCGGCCAGCGTACGGACCTTCAACCTGCAGGACTACGGCTCCTACTTCGGCAGCTGGAGCAACCTGGCCGAGGTCGGGGACCGCATCTTCCATTCGCCCTATCTGCAAACCAAGACCGACCTCGGCAAGGTGCATCTGTCCGCGGGCCTGCGCTACCTGTCCGTCAATTTCCCGTCTGTCACCGCCTACAACACCGCCGGCGTGCCGGACGGCACCTACGACGATGTCCTCGACACGCTGCTTACGCCCAATGCGAACCTGAGCGCGAAAAAGACCGCCAAGGACGTCTGGCTGCCCAACGCCGGCATCAGCTACGACCTGACCGACCAGCTCTCGGCCCGCTTCATGTACGGCCGCACCTACGCCTGCCCGCCCCAGGGGCCGTTTTACAACGGCTATTCCAAATACCTGGCCAAGTTCCAGGCCGCCGGCATCACGTTCCAGAGTCTGTGGGACGACATGAAGCTGGAAACGGCGGACAATTTCGACGTCGGCCTGCGTTTCGCCAACGGCACGTTCAGCTTGTCGCCGACCTTCTACTACTCCAGGCACTACAACAAGCAAGTCACCGTCTATGACAGTCTGGTCGGCGGCTCCTACAGCCAGACCAACGCCGAGGCCGAATCCATCGGCGGCGAGTTGGAGGCTTCGTGGAAGGCCACGTCCTGGCTGACCCTCTTCGG
This sequence comes from Solidesulfovibrio fructosivorans JJ], assembly GCF_000179555.1. Classification (NCBI taxonomy): domain Bacteria; kingdom Pseudomonadati; phylum Thermodesulfobacteriota; class Desulfovibrionia; order Desulfovibrionales; family Desulfovibrionaceae; genus Solidesulfovibrio; species Solidesulfovibrio fructosivorans. The sequence continues at coordinate 97,938 of NZ_AECZ01000012.1, read as the reverse complement.
CGCCGGTTCCTACAACCGTTTCACCTTCACCAAGAACCTGAACACGGCGCTCAACACCACCTTGAACATCAAGGGCAACCAGGTGCCGGACGTCCCGCTGTGGCAGGCGAAATTCGGGGCGATCGCCAAGTACGACAAGCTCACCTTCACGCCTACCTACCGTTACATGGACCTGCGCTACGGCGACGTCCAGAACAAACAGTCGGTTAACGGCTACCATATCGTGGACCTTTCCGTGGCCTACGATATCCCCAACGTGCTCGGCAGCAAGAAGGTAACCCTGACCCTGGATCTCCAGAACATTCTGGACCAGCGTTATATCGCCGTCATCCGCTCGAGCGACGACAGCACGGCGAATTCCTCCATCTATTACTACCCGGGCGCGCCGTTTAACGCCGTGGCCGGCATCCGGTTGGAATTCTAGCGTTGCCCCCCTAAAATACACGGACATATTTTTTAGGGCTAAAATAAACCATTCAAGCATGTTATCCTCGAAGAGCAAGTCGTGTTCTCCGAGGACACGATACGAGGCCAGGGCCATGGCAACGTCGCGCCGGCAAGAGGAGGCGTCATGAACGACGCATCGGAGTCCTGGGAGTCGCCGCTTCCCGCCGGGGAGTGGCTCTTTGAGGTCGCGGCGGCAGCCTTGTCGCGCCACCTCGGCCCGGAGGTGGGAGAGCTGCGCATCGACAGGCTGGTGGGGGGGCAACCGGAGTACGGCTCTCCGACGGGCGGGGCGGCGTGGCCTACACGCCGCCGGAGCTCGTGGCCCAGGCCCTCTATCCCGACGTCTTCACCTATGACATGGTCAAGGAAACCAGGGGGTTCTTCAAACTCTTCTGGAACAAGGACCTGACCGAGGCCCGGGCCCTGATGGAACCGGCCGGAGCCGCCAGACCGTGAGCGCAAGCCCGCCCGGGCGGCCTTGAGGCGGTCGCGGAAAATTGGGACAGCCTGTTGCGCTCTCGTCCTCGACGAGGGAGGACAGTTTTCGATGTCCAAGCGACGGAAGTTTCAGCGGAGTTTAAGGCGAAAGTGGCGCGCGGTGAAAGGGGAGTGCGCCTCCCTGCGAGAGTTCGAAACCGGCAGCCAGGCTCGCCAGGCGCTCTGAAACTGGTTCCGCTTCTACAATGAGCAGCGACCGCATACGGCTTTTGACGGCCGCCATCCCCTGGGCGTACCCCGGGATGGCCACTCGGCCGCCAAGGCGGCATGAGCAGCAACCGGACTATCACTTAAGCGCGCCGCCAAACTGCCCAATCAACCAGGAACACCGCCCCCTCCCTCTGAGAGAGGAAGTTCCACAATGAACGTAGCGCCCTTTCCTGGCTCCGATTCTACAGAGATCGAGCCGTCATGATTGGAGGTAACGATAAAATACGCGACCGACAAACCAAGTCCTGTGCCCTCACCGACTTCCTTGGTGGTAAAAAAGGGTTCGAAGACCCTCCGGCGCACCGCCTCGGTCATACCGGGACCATTATCGGACACCTCTATTCTAACAGCGCTGGCAGTTCGCCTGGTACGTAGGCTGATAGTCGGTACTTTTTCGTGCTGTGATTGGCCCGCGATGGCTTGAGCCGCGTTCTTTAGGAGGTTAAGAATAACCTGCTCGATTTCGGTGCGGTTACAGTTAATAAGGGGCAGCCCTGGCTCATAGTATCGCTCTATAGTGATATGTCGAAAATCATATTTCTTTTTAAGATCATAGTCAGTTGCCGCCAGTTTCACACTCTTGTCCAAAATATCGTGAATATTGGTTGGAGCCCTATGCAATTCACTCTTGCGGGAAAACTCTAACATACTGGACACAATACCAGCCGCGCGCTTCCCTGCTTCATGGATGCCATCCAGGAATTTGAGCACGCGACGTTCTTCAAGGTAGCAATGCACAGCTTCCATGGTGCAACCACAAGTCTCAGCTACATTTTTATTGGAGGCACTTTCCGGATTGACCTGCATCAGACAGACTTGAGCCGCTTGAAGAATAGAACTCAGCGGGTTGTTGATCTCGTGTGCCATACCGGCAGCTAATCCACCGACAGATGCCATTTTCTCAGACTGAACCATCATCTGTTCAAGTCTAATACGATCGGTTACATCATTGATAAGCATAACGGCTCCGTTTATGCCATTAGCAACCAAAGGATAAATTACAATATCTTCATATATTTTACCTCCATTTACAACAGTTTGCAGAGAGTCGGATATAGCTGTTCGAGTGCGCATTGCCTCTTCTATCCGCTCCAACTCACAAGACAATCTTGGCAAAACTTCATCAATTCTTTTTCCAAGCACTTCATGCGAATCCTGTCTTGTAGTTTTGGAAGCCTTCACATTCCATTGCGTTATCTTGCAACCTGTATCAACACCAATGAGCACGGAAGGCATGGAGTCGATAATATTAGAAAGATAATTACGTGTCGTGGCCAATTCTGACTCAGCTAGTTTAAGAGCATTAATGTAGCGAGCCTGCTGTAAATTTTGATAGGCAATACTTGAAATCTTGTTCGCAATTGTAAAAAGCACCCTGGAGATTCTCTCAAACTGTTCAAGAGGCATGGACTTCACTTCTGAAAATGCGAGCGCCATGTCCTCTTCTTGCGCTCCGATTTCACGAGCATAGGCGCGTATTTTCTCTTCGGTCTGGCTTTCGTCTCGAACCTGCCCTATAAGCCAATTAGCTACATGTCGACCGCCAACGGAAATGCCAGCACCGGCATCCCACAGTCCACCACTCATACAAGGTTGGATAGTTGGCCCGTCCTTTTTTAACTTCCCAAGTACTGCATCTGATTTATAACAATTTCTCAAACCTTTTTCTGTCTTTCTAATAATATCATTACACAACCTGCAAAAGTTACTAGGCTTTGTAATTGGAGTGCCGTCAGGACGTGTAATGATTGATGCGACACCCGTCGCCAGAGCAAACTCATCCTGTAGCTGTTGAATATCTTTTATATTAAATAAATTTTCAAATGTTACTTCGCCTGAATCGTCCAAGGGCTTAGTCAGGGCAGCCAAACGTTCTTCGAGGGCCGTACTTACATTTTTACGCTCGGTCACATCTCTCGAAACCCCCAAAATTCCAATAACATTTCCATTTGGGTCAAGCATTGGCGTTTTAATGGTCTCAAATAAGCCACTCTTGCCAGTACCTGCGAACGTCAACCACTCTTCATTTATGCTTGATTTCCCAGCCTCCATTGCCTTTCTGTCATGCTCAAGGAAAAAATCAGCAAGCTCTTTGGAAACAAAATCATGATCTGTCTTGCCAACTATTTCACATTCCTTTGCACCAAAAAAACTTTCAAATGCGGCATTACAGGCCAGATAAATCCCGTCGGGATCTTTAAGCCAAACAAGGTCAGGGATGGTTCTTACAACACTACGAAGATACTCGCCTGATCTTTCACCAATGCGCCCTTCTTGAGCCTTCTCTTTTGAGATTGCTTCAGGCAGCATGGACTCAAGTATGGAGATACGTTGCCTGGCCTGACCAAGTTCATAGAGTAATTGTTTTTTTGTTTTATTAATATCCGCCATATCCCCCTCCCCATTTGCCGTCAGAAAGCCCCCCTGGCGCGGAGTGTGGACAGAGATTAGCCGACCCCACTTCTTCAACATGCTCCAAATGCGAAACATCCACAACACCTCTGGGACGGAAAATCGCTGCTCTGCACGATTCGGGAGACAGACAGTCATCATCGACAAACTGCAAACCGAAAAATTCAACAAGATTACTGAAAAATCGGCGGATACAAAACGCAGGCCCCTATGTGCCGGAGACAGGGAGGCGGCGGCAGAGATAGGCACATTGGAAATCAAATCATTCAATCTAAACGAGTTAGAACTCAAATGCTCTTGCGGGATGTGCGGAGGTCAGTTGAGCACGCGTGGCATCGCCGCATGCGTCTCGAGCATCGCGCAATGAACCCCGGAAAACCCTCTGCCCTACCCATACCCAAGAGTTCTATATCCCGCTTTGAAGAAACTATTCGTTTCAAAGCGCGTTACAACTCATCGAACTCGCGGTTCTTCTCGATAATATTGAAATGCTTCGGGATAACTTCAAGAAGAAGTTTGCGGAAAAGCTTAAGGTAAGCGGGGGCAACTCCAGGGGCTTTAGAAGCGTCGTCGGGACTACCGGGTGTAACAAGCTAAAGAAGACTGCGACAGCAGTGTATGTGAAGATGGACCTCCCTGGCTCGGAGGTTTACCTCTGATACCCAGCTTTAGAAAGGTACAAGACGTGGAACAAATCAATGTGATGAGTACATATGTGATATCTTGAAAGCCCCCCGAACTATTACGAACATAAGAAACAGGGGGCTTTGCGTTAGATGGCTAGATAAGTTCAATCAACTTCTGGCGGGACGGCATAGTCTTTCATATACCCTACACCAAAGTGGATGAAGAAATCTGGGTATCCGTCGATGGGAAGCCAGAAAGTCACCGGCACCTGACCACCGGGGACCGCTTGAGCGACTATTGCCCAAGTGGCTTTATGATTTTTAATCGTCTTATTGGCAAGGCATCCTTTATGCGCTTCCGGCGGGCCATGCTTGGCGCAAATCATCCCGACTTTCCTCCCAATTGCTTCGCAGGCTGGGTTAAGAGCCACAATTTTTTTTGACTTGTGCGCCAACTGTGCTCCTTCCGGAAAATGGTCAAACATGAGGTGAAAAGCCTCGATGAGCTTTTCATCAACTTGGATTTCAGTGTCCACTTTTCTCTCCTTATTTTGCGTAGTTAGCGCTGTTCCTAGCCGACTTGGTTGACTTCAGGTGAGAACCATGTATCATTGCAAAAAACGTTAGCATATGACAAAATAAAGATACACTATTGTCCTAAATGAGAGAAACTATGCGTAAACTCCTGGCAGATATCCCTTACTTCATCGAAGCAGCAAACCGTTCCAGCTTTACCCAGGCGGCAGAGGCTTTGGACATTCCCCTTGCAACGCTTTCACGTCGCATAGCGGCAATGGAAGGATCGCTCGGGGTACGGCTGTTTTTTCGGACTACCAGGACAATTGCGCTGACAGAGGATGGGAAAGAATTTTTGGAAAGCTGTAAGTTTATTATGGCAGAAGCGAACGGTGTCAAAGAACGCCTTTCACAAAAGCAAATAGAGCCATCCGGCCCAATTAGGCTTTCCGTTGAAGCCTTTGTTTATCACTGTTGTATGCATGGGGCACTTGGCAAGTTTACAAAAAAATATCCAAATATCGATTTACACACTATATTTTCAGCTGAATGGAAAGACTTGCACCGAGAGCCATTCGATTTGGATATCAGAACAGGACAAGTGCCATATCCTGAACTGAAAGTCAGAAAACTTTTGTCCTTACATCCTGCACTGTATTGCACAGCTGATTTTTTAAAGAACCATCCTAAACCAAAATACCCCAACGACTTGAAAAGACTGCCGTTTATTGCACAGACACAGGAGGGGCGCTACACATTAACATGCAGCAAAGGTGATGACGTTAAGACTGTTGTGCTTCATCCCAAGCACACGGTACAAAGCGTTGGCCTTGCCTTAGAATTATTGCTTGCCGGCCAGGGTGTGGCGACAGTTATTCCCCAACTCGCCAAAGTATTTGATAAAAATGGCGATCTTGTTCAACTTCTTCCTGACTGGCCTTTGGCCAAGGTTGATATCAACCTGACCCTGCCTAATGACCGGATGCCGAAGCGTATCCGTCTATTTGTGGATCATGTTGTCGAGCATTTTCAAAGTCTGCAATAACAAAAAATTTATCCAATCATTTTAACTTGTTCGTGATCATCCGACCCAGGAGATACACTCCTGCCGCGTAGGGCCGCATACTTGCTCCAAGATGTGGCCATCCAAACCCCATCCCAAGCAAAATCTTTGAAAAATCAACTGGAAAAGTAGAAGGTTACATCCGTCAACGTGGTGTATATTCTGGTGTGCTTGAGGTGGCCATTGGTCAGGCTGCCCTGGGTGGAATTTGGGCTGGCTGCGCCTCGTTTTGTTGGGTGTTGAGTTCGGCCATGGATTCGACCTGCATGTAGCGGCTTTGCAGCTGCCACTCGTCGTTTTGCTCCAGCAAGATGGCCCCGATGAGCCGGATGATGGACTGCTCGTTGGGGAAGATCCCGACCACGTCCGCCCGACGCTTAACCTCTTTATTCAGCCTTTCCAGGTGATTGGTGCTGTGCAGCTTGACCCGGTGCTGTGCCGGAAAGGTCATGTAGGCCAGCACGTCGTGCTCGGTTTCGTCCATGAAGCTGGCGAGTTTTGGCCATTTGCCGCGAAGCTGGTCGGCGACATGCCGCCAGGTCTGGCTGGCGCTGGCAGCATCCGACTGTAAAAAGGCTTGGCGCAGGGCGGCCGAAACCATGGCGTGCTGGGACTTGGGGACCCGAGCCAAGGCGTTTCGCATCCAGTGGACTCGACAACGCTGCCACGTGGCCCCGAACGTCTTGGCGATGGCGGCTTTGAGGCCTTCATGTGCGTCGGAGACGATCAGCTTCACGCCAGTAAGTCCCCGACAAAGAAGGCCTTTGAGGAAAAAAGACCAGAACGGCTCGGCCTCGCTGGGGCCGATATGCAATCCCACGATTTCCCGGCGGCCTTCCGTGTTCGCCGCCACGGCGATTATGGCGGCGACGCTGACCACCCGGCCGCCTTCGCGTTGCTTGAGGTAGGTCGCGTCCAGCCACAAATAGGGCCATTCTCCCGTCAACGGCCTGGAAAGAAAGGCATGGACCCGTTCATCGATGTCCTTGCACAGCTTGGACACTTGGGATTTCGAGATGCCGGAAAGCCCCATGGCCTGGACGAGATCGTCCACGCGCCGCGTCGATATGCCCCCGATCCAGGCCTCTTGGATGACGGCTACCAAGGCGCGCTCGCTGGTCTTGCGCGGCTCCAGAAAGGGCGGAAAGTAGCTGCCCTGGCGCAGCTTGGGGATGCGCAGTTGTAGGGAGCCGACGCGAGTATCAAGGCTGCGGTCCCGGTAGCCGTTGCGGTAGCTGACTCGCTCGGCGCTTCGTTCGTGGCGGCTGGCTCCGATCAAGCCATCCACATCGGCTTCCATGAGAAGTTGCAAGACGGCTTCCGCCAGGCAGCGGAGAAAATCACCGCCATCGGCCTTTTGCATCAACTCGATTAATGCCATGTTATCCTCGGCCATCGTGATCTCCTTTGGTTGCAGGTGCGGCGTCGCAACTTCACCTTACAGCCAATCGGCCCGATGGCCACCTCGCCCATCCCGTCCAGGCTGGAGGCCCCCTCCGGCCTGGACGACTCCAGAATTTACACCACCTCCGTGGACTCTACCCAGGACTCTCGGCCAAGGTGCCAAGTTGGCCATGCATCCCGGTCTGTTTCGGACATCTGCATGGCCAAGAAAGCAGTCAACTCCGGTAGGCACTCAAGGTCGTGAGCAACCCGGTGGTGCGGTTCCTGATGTCAGCAAGATCCGCCTCGTTCGGACGGTGGCGAATATCGCCCAACCGCCCGTAACGGTTGAGTTCGTCGCGCTTTTGAAAGGCTCCGGGCACATGCCAGGCGTCCAGAACGAGATAGCCCAGGTGTTCCAAAAAGGCCCGCAGCCAGGCCGTCATGGGCACGGCCTCGGTCCGGCCGATATGCGGCCCGGCGAAGGTGCCGAAGCACACGCCGAACTTGCCGGGCACGATGGGCGAGGAAGGCCTGATGCGGCCGGCGGCGTTTTCGGACTTCATGAATCCCATGACGTGGTCCATGAGCTTTTTGGTCGGTAACCAGTCAATGACCGGCGAGCCGATCAGGATGAGGTCATAGTCGGTGAAGTTGACGGCGATCTCCTTGTGTGCCTTGAGAATTTCCGCATCGCCCCAGGTGGTGGCCACAACATCATGGATGGCCCGCGCCACGCGTTCGGTGTTGCCGCCAAGGGAATCGTAAAAAACAAGCGTTTTCATAATAAGCATCTCCTGTTGGATGTTACATGGCCTTCGCTTCGTAAGCGGCTTTGGATTATGGCATCGATTTTCGATACAACGAGAGATAATTGTATCCCATGTCAGTGATCCCGAGGGGCTGAAAGCCGCACGACTCCAATTCCCCGGTGATCCGCCCTGCGGCCAGCCGCAACGGGAGCGGCGGACCATGAAAGAAATGCTGGTTGCATTCGACGACGCCCAGCCGCCCGTCCGGACGCAGTACCCGGCGCATCTCCGTAAACACCGTGGCCATGGCCCGGGTGACCGCCGGAATGTGCAGCACCGTGCCGAGCAGGCCGACCGTGATCGAAGCATCGGCCAAGGGCAGCGGCCGGGTGATGTCCACGACAGCGGCATGCAGGTGGGAAAGGCCGAGCGCGGCGGCCTGGCTCGCCAAGTCCTCTATGCAGCCGGGGTTGACGTCAAAGGCATGGACCATGCCCGTCGGCCCGACGCGGCGCGCGGCTTCCAGGGCGTACTCCCCCAGGCCGCAGCCGGCGTCCAAAAAGACGTCCCCCGGTTGCAGGTCCAGACCGGCAAAGACGATTTGCGAAGCCTGCATGTCGTAACTCGACGGGTGGCGGCGTTTGCCGGTGGTCGAATCGCAATGATGACATGTCCGCATGGTGAACCTCCCCTTGTCGCGGCGGTGCTAACTGAATGTCGTTTTGGTTTATTGTGCCTAAAAACTGTACCGTAGCGCCATATAGATATTCGTGTCGGCCTTGTATTGGCCAAACATGGTATCGTCTCGCTGCCCCAAGAAAATATTGGCTCCGACCTCCTGCCTGATGTGGTCTGTCCACTTATAAAGGATTTTCGGGCGCAAGTAGGCGTCATGGTCGCTTGGCGACCAGTAGCCGGCAAGGGAAAGCTCCAGATTTTGGTTCATGAGCAGTTTGGTGAGTTGCAGGGTCAGCACATGCCGCAACTCGTCCCGGGGATGGTCGCCCTCGAAGGTGGCCCGGTAGTCCTGGTAGCGCAGCAACTGCTCCACGTAGTATTGAACGCTTCCGTTGAAATCCCGGCAGATCTCCCGGGCGAACCCGACGAGATAGCGCATCTCGGAATTGTTGATGTTCGGATCGCGCCCGTCCTGGTCCTCAATGGAATCGTAGTAGGCCAGTTCGATATTGCCGATGCCTCCGGCCATTGGCCCCCTGGCGCTTACGCCGTACACGCGCAGACGCGGAAAGATGTATTCTCCGGAAGCGGCAATGCCCCCTGGATTCTTCCAAAAGCCGAGGTAGCCGTAGAGGGCGAGCTCGTAGGCGCCGACGGTCCGGTACAGGCGCGCCGCGTATTCGGCGTCCGTAACCCACTGGTCGGGCTTGTCGAAGTCCAGCTCCGATTCGTTGCCGGCCAGGCGTCCCAGCGCGCCGTTCCAGTACGAGACGTATTGGCCCGTAATGAAGCGGTCGCTGGCGAAAAGCGGCGTGAACACGAAATCCGCATTGAGAAAGTCAAAAAACAGGCTGACCTTGACGCTACCACAGGGCGCTTTGAGATATTCGGCGTCCCGGCCGATGAAAAAGGACTGCCAGTCCTTGGGAAACAGGTCGTTGAGGAAGACCAGGTCGCCGGTGCCCCAGGTCAGCACCTGCCGCCCGAGCTTGATATCGAGGAAATCGGCCGGGCGCAGGAACATCCAGGCTTCGCGGGTGTCGTAGCGCGCCTGTTCCAGGACGCCGTCGTACCAGATATCCCCCTTGTATTTGAACTGCGCCCAGCTCGTCCGCGTGGACACTTCCGCCTGCAACCGCGTTTCCAGGACGGAAGCTTCCTTTTCATAGGGATCGGGCTGGGTGCGGCAGCCGGCCCGGACCTCCAGGAAACCATGCACCTCGGGCGTGCTGAACCGGTCCCAAAGGGACGCCGCCAGACTGTCGCCGGCAAAAGCCAGCCAAAAGGCCGCCAGGGCCAGGCAGGAAAGGATTCCCTGCCTGGTCCCGGCCCAAACGGGCGCGTTCATTATTGCAGAACCTCTTTGGGTGCGCGCCGCAGATAGCGTTCGGTGAAAAGATCATCCGTGAGCCCTGCGTTGTAGCGCGGGTTGGCAAACACCATTTCCGTCTGCCCACCGCTTTCCAGGTCCCTGGCCACGGAGCGCACAACCGTCGGATAGGTGACCTGTTTCCCGTTTTCCGTGGCTCCCACGGACGTGACGGCCAAGACCTCGATGGCCCGGTAGGGTTTGCCCTCCGCCTTGAAGTACTCGATCTTCATGGGAAGAAAGGTCGTCTTGTCGATATGGGCGACGTAGAAGGCGAACTCCACGGCGTCCGGTTTTTTGGGAATGTTTTTCACGACATAAAATTTGTCCGTTGTTTCAACCAGCGCATGGGTATCCTCGTCGGGGCTGCGGCCGGAGATGTCCTCATAAAGAAAATCCGAACCGACGAAGCTGGTGCGCTTGTCGCTGGCCGCGATGCGTTTGACCAGGTCAAGGCTCGGCATATAGAGCCAACGATCGTCGTCTTTTCCCTCCCCGACATGCTTGTGCACCATAAAGACCATCTTGCGCACATCGGACGGTTCGATGAAATACACGAAGTACTTCTGCTCCTTGTCCTGGGTATCGCCGTTTTTGCGCAGCATGTTGAACTGGCGCTTGCGCACGCGGCCCTGCTTGTCGGTGATGGTCATGGTTGTCGTCCCCTGGCAGTCCGTTCCCTGATAGAGGGACGCATGGTTTGATTTGGCGATGATGGTTTCGATGGATGGGGTGTCGTCGCTCGCGTTGCCGCGGCCTGAAGTGCCAAACAGGGCCAGTGACAACAACAAGAAGCCAAATACGATTTTCATGGTCGATCTCCCTTACGGTGTTTTGTAGGCCTGTGCGCCGTTGCTTTTTCTCCGACGACGAAGCCTATTGTCGCCCGATGCCGTTTGCCGGATCGGGTTTCGGATCGCCTGTCCTGGCCAGGACCAGGGCGGGGTCGTCATCCGGAGCTGCGACCTTGTCCTGGACACGGAACCGTCTGGCCCGAAACAGCCAATCCTGGGCGATCGTCAAAATCGCCGGCAGCAGCACCAACGTGACGAATCCGGAAATGGTCAGGATGGAGAAAAGCAGGATGCCGGTCGTCTTGTAGGGCACGAGCGAGGCGACCAGCATGGGTAGAAAGCCGATGGCGATGATGATGACGTTGCGGCTGATGGCCCGGGCCGGCTCGCCGAACATCCGGGGAGCGGCTTTTATCCAGGAGCCTGTTTCCGCAGTGAACTGCCGGCTGCGCTCCAGGAAATGAATGGCGAAATCCACGGCAATGCCAAGCGAGATGGCCCCGAGCACGGCCACGGGCATGTCGTAGTCCAGGCCGAGAAAGCCGAGGGCACCGTAGATGAACATGATGGTGAGCGTCAGGGGAATCATGCAGAGAAATCCCCAGATGATGGAGCGGAAAAGCAGGACCATCATGGCCAGCACGATGACGTAGCTCCCGCCCAGGGACCCCAGCATCCCCCAGAACATCTTCCCCTGAAAGATGTAGTTGATGTAGTGCAGGCCGGCGAACTTGTACGACAGGTCGACAGGCGGTTTGTGGGCTTCGATATAGCCGGCAATGGCCTGGACGGCTTCCTCTGTCCGCATGCTGTCGCCGCTTTGAAACTGCATGAAGATGTTGGCCGCATCGAAGCCCGGCGTCACGAAATGCCAGATGTCGCGGGGCTTGTGGCTTTGCTGATACTGCATGACGCATTCGGCGACAGCCGGAGCGCTTGCCGGTATCCGAAAGTTCTCGGGGCGGCCGTCGATGAGCTCCTGGTGCACCTTGCGCACGATGTCGGCCAGGGAAGTGCTTTTGCCGATGTAGCCGTTTTTGACCAGCCAGGCCTGCAGAGACGCCATGTAATCGAGGACGTCCGGGCGCTTGAAGATCTCTTTGCCGTCTTTGCCCTCCAACACGAGGGACGCCGTATAGGTGCCGCCGAAATGCCTGTTGAGCGCCGTGTCCGCCTCGCGGATGGGATGGCCCACGGCAAAGCGTTTGGCATAGTTGTCGTTGATGTTGATTTGCGACATGCCCCAGACGGAAAGGGCGGCGCAGGCCACAAACAAGGCCAGAACCGTCTTGGACCGTCGGCAGGCCAATTCTCCCAGCCGATGCAGTGCTCGCGTGAGAAAGGATTCCTTGTCCCCACAATGCGCGGCCAAGCCGAAATTGCGGAGCATGCGTTCAGGCAGCAGCATGATATAGGCTGGGACGAAGAGAATGGTGATGATCCAGGCAAAAAGGACGCCGACACCGACGAAGGCGCCGAAAACCCTGGCCGGGGGAATGTCCGTGGTGACAAAGGAGAAGAAACCGGCCGACGTAGTCAGCGAAGTGTAGAGCATGGGCATGAAAAGGGTGTGCATGACCTCCTTGATGCTTTCCTTGCGCCCTTTTTCCACGGTGTAGACATCGAAAAACTCCGAAAGCACGTGGATACAGTCACAGATGGAGATGGACATCAGGAAAATAGGCAGCATGGAACTTAAGATATGCACCGGAAAGCCCAGGGCGATCATGGAGCCCAGAGTTGCCACCACCGTCACCGAGGCGATGAGCATGGGCAGGATGACCAGGCTCCATTTGCGAAACATCGCGTAGAGCATGCCGAAAATAAGCGCCATGGTCAGCGGCGAGGCCACAACCATCTCGCTGAACATCTCGACGCCGATGGCCCCCTCGGCCACGGGCAGGCCGGCGATATGCCAATCCTCGGAGCCGCCGAACTCCCGTATCTTCTCTTGCAGCGCCGTATAGACCTTGTAGCTTAAAAGCTTGTCCGTCAGCGGCAGGTACAGGCACAGCGCCTTGCCGTCGGCCGAAACCATCTGGCCGACGAGCAGCGGATTGGACAGGGCCCTATCGCGTACGGCCAAGGCCTCGGCCTGTGTTGCCGGCGGACGTTGCATAAGCCAGTCGAAGACGATGGTGCCCGGCCCGGCCTGGTGCATGTGGTCCACCACCGAAGGCGCGACCATGTCCACTTCGATGACGCCCGTGGTTTTGCCGGGGTGTTCTGGATCGGCAAAACGAAGGGTTTTGGCGAACCGGGTCAGTTCGTAAACATGGGCCAGGGTCCGGGGATTGAACACGCCGTTGGGGTCATCTTCCTTGATGACGCCGACCACGATGGTTTCGCTCAAGTCGAAGCGTTTTTTGGCGGCGTTGTGGAAGACCCGCGCGGGTTCCGTGGGCTCCAGCATGTTTTCCGGGTCCGTGTCCATAGTCATGTTCGGAAAGAACGCGGCGAAAAAGACCATGGTCGCCAAAAGCCCCAAAGCGACCAGTTTGGAATGCTCGACCGCGAAGTTCACGAGCGCGGCCCGAAATCTTTTCATGGGATACTCCTGCGTCTTTAGTTAAGCTGCTTAACCTTAGAGTGAAAAAAAATACCCCGCCTACCGGGACAACCGATTGTCCATGACTTCCCCGATGGCCTCGAGCAACACGGAAATCGTAGCGATCTGGGACAGGGAATAGCCACGAAGCCGTTCCATCAAGGCCTCCTTGTCCTCTCCATGGAAACGCGCATGGGCCTCAAAGGCCTTTCGGCCAAGGGGCGTGAGCGTCAGCTGGAATTCCTTGTTGCTGTGCGGGGCCTGTTTTTTCTCGAGAAAACCCTTGTCGCACAGCTTGGAAACCATCTGAGAGGCCGCGCTCTTGGTGATGCCGAAGGCGTTGGCCACGTCGGTGACGCTCATCTGCTTCCGGTTGCCCACGGCCTCGATGGTATGGGCCTCCCGGGTCGTGACCTCGATGCCGTCCTCGACCGGGATCGGCAGCTCCTCGATGCGGGCGTATTTGGCGGCCACGCGCTGGAATTGGCGCACCGTGCCCAGGATGAGATCGTCCTTTGTTTCCATATCGCCTCGCAAAACCGCCTGATATCCCCTGCCCGACTTCCGGGTGAACCTCGATTGCGTCAAACGGTAAATTAGCTAAACCATGTTGTCAACCCTGCGCGCCCTGCCTTCCGTGCCCCTCGTCGCTGGGCACCGAAGGTGTCGCGAATAATTGGACGGACCGCCAAGCGCTCGTCCTCCCCGGGCTGGCGAGGTCGACTTGACACCACCGCCCCAAAGGCGAGCCGGCCATGGATCTGGACCTGATGGGATGTTTTCTGCGTCACTTCCGTTTTCGGCGTTATCCGACGGCTGTGTGGCGAGATCATTACCAACGCGGACATTGAAGAGATGCTTGCGATGAAGGCGCGCCACTCCAAGGACAGCAATGCCCCCCAGCCCTACAGACTTTGTCCGGGACATCATCGGTACGGGTGGCCCCGGTTCTACTGGTGAAGGCCCCCCCCTGACCCGGAACCCACCAATGCGAAACACTACAATCCCGGCAGTCCCTCTGGCGGACCGAAGGAGCCGTTGGACCTGAAGCCGCTGCTGGACGATGATTTGAGCGTGGACGAGTTTTCGTTCGACATGACGCTGCGCGAGTTCCATGGTTGCACTGGGGGGACGGGTGGTATCCCCGAGTCCTTTGAGGAAGTGAAGAAGAATACTTCCCCGGCCACCATGAAGAAGACCATGGGGGACAACATCGCCAAGATGTCCGGGGGAGGGCTGTGTGGGTCATCCTGCCGATCCGGTTTGACATCACGCGGTGATAGGCGCCTCCTCCTTTACATTTGAGAAATGGCATGCCGCGTTCAGGGATGTGGTTGTTTCCAAAACGTGAATCGACTTGACAACATCCATATAAAGCAGGCAGCTACTCCGCATTGTTGATCTTGCAGGTCCGCAGCACCGATGCGGCTAAGTGGGAAGTCCGGTGAAAAACCGGCGCTGGCCCGCAACCGTGAAAGGGGACGAAAACCGCACACCGCCACTGTCCACGCAAAAGGCGCGGATGGGAAGGCGCGGCGAGTAGGACGATCCTTGAGCCGGGAGACCAGCCTGCGAGATTCATGGTGGGCTTCGAGGCAGAGCCAACCCATGGACGACACCCCGTCTGATTGATGGAGTGTCGTCTCTGTGTTTCCTCGGGCCCTCCTCTTCTTTCACGAAGCAGGAGGTTTTTTTATGCGTTGCTTACTGGTCTTTTGGGCTGTGGCCCTGGCCTTGCCGTCCCTGGGACTGGCGGCTGACACCCAAGAGAACTCCTATAACCTTCCCGAGGTGTTGGTCACGGCCACGGCGACGCCAGCTCCGGCCAGGGAAGTGCCTGTTCATGTCGAGGTCCTCAGCCGTGACGACATTGATCAACTCGGCGTGGATACCCTGAGCGAATTAATCATCCAAAAATCGCCGGGCACGGTCGTTCAGTATCCCGGGGCCTACATGGGGTTCAGTCTCCGTGGCTTCAACACCTACGATTCACCCGGGGCGAACATGGATGCCAAGACACTGGTGCTGGTGGACGGCAATCCCTTCGGGTCCGGAAATCTCACCTTGATACCCCTTGGCAACGTGGAACGCGTGGAAATCATGCGCGGTCCCGGTTCGGTCCTGTACGGGGCCTCGGCCATGGGCGGGGTAATAAACATCATCACCAAGCGTGGAAAAGGTACCCCCTCCGGCTCTGTCGAGGCCGAGTACGGCAGCTTCAACCGCTTCCAGCCCAAGGCCTCCGCCCAGGGGGGGACCCAGGACAGTCGATTGGGTTTTTCCCTGGCCGGACGGGTCACCACTGTGGAGCAATACGACGCAAGCGGCGGTTGGCGGTACCGCAACACCGATTATCATGATCTCGCCACCTCCGGAACCGTGACCATGACTCCGGTTGAAAACCATACCTTCCATCTCTTCGGGAACTATTTCAACGCCTGGAACATGGGTGATCCCGGTCCGACCTATTCGCCCACCCACACGGCCAGGATTCAGGACGCCATGAAAAATTTTGCCGCCATCTATGATGGGGCAACCGAGTCTCGCAATGTGCAATGGCGCTTGGCGACCTGGGTCAACGAGCATGATTATGCCAACACCGATACGCCCTATTACGAACGCTCCTCCTTCACCACGAATCAGGTTGGGATTGATGGGCGCGTTTCCGTGCCCACCTTCTCTCTGGGGCGCTTTACCATCGGCGGGCAATATCGCGACATCAGGGAGCATCGTGATGGCGACGGTGTCTACGCCCCCGACTCCAACTACGAAAACTTGTCCATTTATGGAGAAGAGAAGGTTGATATCGGCGACTTCACGTTCCTGGCCGGCCTGCGTTATGATCAGTACAACCTGCGTATTCTCGACAATGACAGCTTCACCGATGCCACCACCCAGCCACGCACCATGGACCACCTGAGCTGGCGGGGCGGCATCACCTGGCGAACGCTGTCCTGGCTGACCTTGCGGACGTCGGCCGGCTCGGCCTTCACGCCACCGGATGCCTATAAATTCTGCGGCCGTTACCATGATTCCTGGAGCAATTACATCGGCAATGCCAATCTGACCCCGGAGACGAGCACGACCTGGGAAGGAGGGCTCGACATCAACTGGAAGGGATTGGAAATCTCCGGAACCTATTTCTACACGCTCTACACCGATGCCATCACCACGACCTCAACCACAGTCAACGGTAACCCCTATTGGCAAACCTGGATCAATTCCGCTGGTTCGCAACTCGCCGGTCTGGAAGGGTTCACCCGGTACAGCCACAAGTTCGACATTGGCAGCCATCGCTTGTCGGTGACCCCCTTTCTGAATTGGATCTGGTATGCTCAGCGCAAGGTCGAGGATTCCAAGCTGGTCAGCGCGCGCGGGACGGACACGGTACTCAATCTGTCGGAATACAGCTTGAACCCTGGTGTGCAGTTCGGATTTGACTCCCGGGTCACCCTCAACCTGAACGGGCAGTGGCAGGGGCCCCAGAAGGTGTATGACTGGGATACGCATTCCGCCAACTATGGCAAGGTCGTGGACAAAGACCCATTTTTCGTCATGAATGCTAGACTCTCCATACGTCCAGCCAAAAAACTGGAGACGTATGTGTTTGCAAACAATCTCGGTGATGAACGGTACAGTTATGTCGATGGTTATCCCATGCCTGGGAGGACGTTTGGTGTCGGGGTCCGCTACGAATTCTAAGCCGGCGGATCGGCCCGTGACGGCAATCCCCGGGGCCCCCCCGGAATTGGCCGACCTGAGTCTGGAGCGCACAGACCACTATGTGCGCTTGATATTGCCGGGGTGGTGGCGGACGTGTGGCTGGTCCCCTCTTGGAGGAGGCCTGACCAGGGCCAGGAATATGTTCATCCTTCGCGTTCATGAGGACGGGTCACGCGCTCCGAGTGAGTATCCACCTCCCGAGACGACCCTTGATCGGTATTGTCGCGAACACCACTGGTCTAGCCCGACCATTGGCATGATGACCGCTGCCTCTATGGATTCCTGTCGTTGGGCGTGGCGCAATGAGGCTGGAGTGGCTGTGGGGGTCATATTGACGGCTGGCCTGGCCAACGCCAGACGGGCCGGAGACAGGGCCGACTACCAGGAGAAGAACGACCACGCATTGCCGGCGGGTACTATCAATATCCTGGCGGCTACCAATGCCAAGCTCACGGATGCGGCCCTGCTGGAGGCCCTCATGATCATGACCGAAGCGAAGGCCGCCGTGCTCTCGGAGTATGGTATCAAAAGCGCGGTCAGCGGGCTTGTAGCCACAGGCACGGGCACCGATTGTGCGACCTTGGCCTGTGGGGAGGGCCCCCCGCTTCGCTGGTGCGGCAAGCATGTCCTTTTCGGGGAGATGTTGGGCAGGGCAGTCATGGAAGCGCTTTCCTCCTCCATTGCCTGGGAAGTGAACAGATGAAGACCGCACTGCGTCTTTCCGCGGCCATCCTGGCTGTTTGCTGGCTCCCCTGGTTTCTCCCGTCACAGGCGACGGCGGGGTCTCCCGTGCGCGTCATCGCCCTGGCCCCCAGCCTGACGGAAATCGTCTACGCCCTGGATCGCGGAAACCTACTCGTCGGGGCATCCACGTACAGCGACTTTCCGGAAGTGGCCAAGCGTCTTCCCCGGGTGGGGTCGTATGCACACCCCGACCTGGAGCGCATCCTGGCCCTGCGCCCCGACTGCTGTCTGGCCGTGGAGGGTATGACACCCCAGGAGACCACCGAACGGCTTATCTCTCTTGGCGTCCCTGTCCATATCCTGGATACAAATACGCTTGCGGCCGTCTTTGCCTCCATTGAGAAGATCGGAAACCTCCTTGCCGCTTCGGAAAGGGCCGTGGCATTGGCCGACGCCATGCGCCAAACCGTGGCGCGTATCACCCGGAAACGGGGCGACGGCCTCCAACCGTCGGTGCTCTACCAGATCGGCTATGCCCCCATGTATGCCGCTTGCGGGGGAACGTTCATCAACGAACTTATCGAACTGGCTGGAGGAAAAAACGTCTGTGCCACCATGCGAGGATACCCGCAACTGACGCCTGAACAGGCTGTAGCCTTCCGACCTGATGTCGTTCTCATCCCCACCATGGGCCGTGAAGCCTTCGAAGCGGCCAGGACACGATGGAACGCTTGGCCCGAGGTGCCCGCCGTGCACAGCGGTCGTATCTTCATCCTGGATTCCGACCTGTTCGACCGTCCCGGCCCCCGATTGACCCAGGGCCTGGAAGAATTAGCCCGGTTGCTGCATATTCCGCCGGTTCCGGCGACGGAAAAACAACCATGAGACAGAGAGATGCCTCCTTGCCCCTTCGGCTGCTCCTGACGTGTCTGCCCCTTGGTGGACTGCTCATAGCGGTCCTGGTCGCCGGTCTGATCGTGGGATCAAGTTCTCTCGCCCTGGATCAGGTGCTGCCGGTGCTTTTGGGACGCGAGACCTGCGATCCGACCATCCTGGCCATTGTCTGGAAGTTGCGCCTGCCTCGAACCCTGCTGGCGGCCCTGGCTGGCGGTGCGCTTTCCCTTAGTGGCCTCGTTTTTCAGACGCTGGTGCGCAATCCTTTGGCTGACCCCTATATCCTCGGCGTGTCCGGCGGAGCGGGCTTGGGCGCGGTGGGTGGCGTGCTGCTCGGGTTGCCCTTCCTCCTGGGAGCCGGCCCTCTCGCCTTTGCCGGAGCCATGGCAGCCTTCACGCTCACCGTGGTCCTCTCACTGCGGGAAGGCCGCGTGTCCGTCACTTCCCTGGTTCTATCCGGCGTTATGGTCAATGCCTTCTGTTCGGCCGCCATCATGTTTTTCCTCTCCGTGGCCAGAGATCACACACTGCACGCCACCCTGGTCTGGCTCATGGGTGATACGTCTTCGGCCACCCTGAATTCCCTGACGGTTCTTGCCCCCTGCGTCGTTGCCGGAACCGGGGTGGTGTTCGTCCTGTCCCAGCCTATGAACCTTCTGCTCCTTGGCGACGAGGCGGCCGCTAATCTCGGAGTGCGAGTCCGGCAGGTTCGAGCCCTGCTCGTTGTCGCGGCCGCACTGATGACATCGACCGTCGTCAGCCAGACCGGACTGCTCGGGTTCGTGGGGCTCGTCTGCCCGCATATCCTACGGCTGATCTGCGGTCATGACCAACGGGTATTGGTGCCTGGCTCCCTGTTGTTCGGTGCGTGCTTTCTCGTATCGTGTGATCTTCTGGCTCGACTGCTCTCTCATGAAGGGGCCATGCCGGTGGGCGTGCTCACCGCCATGCTCGGCGCACCGATCTTCCTCTATCTTCTCAGGCGGAGCGGGGCATGACCACAGTCTATGCCGTCCAGGGCCTAACGGTCGATATTTCTGGCCGCCGCATCCTTGGTCCTCTCGATTTGACCGTGAAAAAAGGGGAATGCTGCATCATCGTCGGGCCGAACGGATCAGGGAAATCCACGCTGCTGCGAGCCCTGGCCGGGCACGAGCGGCACTGCCAGGGGCGAATAACGCTTCTGGGTGTCGCTCTCTCCAGCCTTCCCCCGGCACGAATGGCGAGGTCCGTCGCGCATCTGCCACAGTCTCCCGAAGCGGACATTCCATTTACGGTGGAGATGACGGTCCGGCTGGGACGAGCCCCTCGGATGGGCTGGTTGGGCCTGGAGACACGGCGAGACAAGGAAGCGGTGCAGCGGTCCATGGATATGACCAATGTGGCGCATCTGGCAAAGCGAGGACTGGGAACCTTGAGCGGAGGTGAACGCGCCCGGGTGCTCTTGGCCCAGGCGCTGTGTCGGGAACCGGATGTGCTCCTCCTGGACGAACCGACGGCCAGTCTCGATCCAGGACATCAGATGCGCGTAATGGACTTGCTGGAACATATCCGCCTCGAACACGGCCTGACTGTCGTGATGGTGTCGCATGACCTGAACTTGGCTTCGGCCTATGCGGAAAGGATGCTGCTTGTTCGAGAGGGAACCCTCATCGCGGAGGGATGCCCGGTTGACGTGCTCAGCGAAGGCCATCTGGCCGACGCTTATGACTGGAACCTAGCTGTTGACAGCAATCCGTTTACGGGAACACCTCGTGTCACGGCCTTGCCAGGGGGATGCTTTTCCCGTTCATCGGGATAACGATGCAGTTACTCCGATGAGCGGTTGAGGATGCGCTTATCCCGAAACGGCCTAGCACATGCGAAGAGTTGTCCGCACGCGTCTGGCCGCTTCCACCATGTTTTTCAGAGCGGCCAGGGTTTCCGGCCAGTCCTGGGTCTTGAGGCCGCAATCCGGATTGGCCCACAAGCGTTCGGCTGGGATGACCTTTGCCGCTTGGAGCAGCATGGCCTCCATTTCTTCGACGGAAGGCACGCGCGGGCTGTGGATGTCGTAGAGCCCGGTCCGATCTCATTAGGATAGTGGAAGTCGGCAAACACTGAGAGCAATTCCATGCGGCTTCGGCTGGCTTCAATGCTGATGACGTCAGCGTCCATGGCGGCGATCGCCAGTACGATACTCAGTTGGCGCATCAGTGGCGGGTGCTGCCAGCTGAAGCTGGCGATTCTACTTTTCCTGCTGATTTTGCAAAGATTTTACTTCGGATACCCAGGAATTCTATATCCCGCTTCGCAGGAACTATTCCTTCCGAAGCGCGTTACACCTCATCGAACTCGCGGTCCTTCTCGATGATATTGAAATGCTTTGGGATCGGTTTATGGGAAAGCAAGGAGAGGTGCCGAAGGTGAGCGAGGGCTTCAGATGCGTCGTCGGGACCGGTGCGTGGCAGAAGCTGAAGGAGACAGCAGCGGTATAGGTGGGGAAGGTGGACCTCCTGAGAAGGAGGTTCACCTTTTTAACCTTTCGAAGGCCACAGGCATATTGAAACGATCAACAAGCGCGACTGGCTTTATGACCGCAAATATTACGCCAGTGTATAGTCTCCCCCACTTCTCCGTGATCTCCCCCTCCTATGTTGTCTCCAACGAACGCAGCAGCGTTCACTCGGGGTAACCCCGAAAGGAGATCATGCCATGAAACACTTCAAGATGGTCAGCATCATCGCTACGGCACTTTGTCTCACCGGATTCTTCGGCGGCACGGCCAGGGCCGAGCGGGAACACGCAAAAGACATCGCGGCATTTGCCAGCGTCAAGACCTCCCTGATCCAGGCAATCGGCACCGTCGAACAAAAAAACGGCGGGCAGGTCGTCAAGGCCGAATACCACATGCGTAACCGGACGCCGGTTTACGTCGTCGCCTCCCTGTCCAATGGCAAAGAGTCAATAACGCTTGTCGACCCGATGTCCGGAAATATCCTGGGCACCAACCAGGAAGGCTTTTTCAGCCGCCTGTTCGACGATGAAGCCGATGAACAGACGGGGATCAAAGCGTCGAAGCTTACGCTGCGCGCGGCTGTAACCATGGCCGAACAGCAAACCGGCGGCAAAGCCATCGAAGCCGGCTTCAAGGACAAGCACGGCAAGCCCCGTTTCGAGATCGCGCTGGTCAAGAATGGGGCCTCGCAGGAAATCGTCATCGACGGGACCTCCGGCCAGATCATCAAGACCAGGCTCCACAATGACGAGGACGACGATTAGCCGGAGGGCACATAACGGGCGGGCCCCGTCATGCGAAAGCCACTGACAGGGCTCCCCGGGGAAACTGCCCGCATCATCCCGCCGCGACCGTGGAACGCGTGAACGAGGCGGAGGGGCGCTGCGACCATGCTTGGCATGACCGGCGGGAAGCAACCAACAATCACGGCAGAGGCCGTAAGGAGCCAGCCATGAATGACACCCTTAAGCGGCACATGAGCAAGGTCCCAGAGGTCACGCTGACCTTTTGGATCATCAAGATCCTGGCCACGACCCTTGGCGAAACGGGCGGCGATGCCCTCTCCATGACCATGCACCTGGGCTATGCCGTCAGCACGGTGATCTTTTTCGCCTTTTTCGTGGTCGTCGCCATTTGGCAGGTACGGTCCAAGACCTTCAACCGCTTTTTGTATTGGGCCGTCATCGTCGCCACCACCACGGTCGGCACGACCATGGCGGATTTTGCCGACCGGTCCCTGGGCATCGGCTATGTCGGCGGCTCGTCGCTGCTTTTCACGGCCCTGCTGTTGATCCTCGGACTGTGGTGGCTTTCCGTCGGCTCGGTGTCGGTCAGTGACATCCACACGCCCAAGGTCGAGCTCTTCTACTGGGTGACCATCCTTTTTTCCAACACCCTGGGCACCGCGCTGGGCGACTTTCTGGCCGACACCTCGGGCCTGGGCTACGGCGGAGGCGCCGTCGTCTTCAGCCTCGCCTTGCTGGTGTTGGCGGTCCTTTACTTCCAGACGGAAATCTCGCGCACGTTCCTGTTCTGGGCGGCCTTCATCCTGACGCGGCCTCTTGGCGCGACCGTCGGCGATCTGCTCACCAAGCCCTTTGCCAGCGGCGGGCTCCACTTCAGCCGGATAACGTCGTCGCTCATTCTGGTGGGGGGCATGCTGACCTGCATCCTCCTTTTCACCTCGACCCGTCCGGGCTGTCACCCGGAAGCGGTCAGGGCTGACGACGAACGGATCAACGCCTGACAGCAAGGAGGCTCGCCATGCTGTTGTCCATAAACGACCTGCATCTGCATCGCGGCGGCACACACGTGCTCCGTGGCGTCAACCTCGCCTGCGACGCCGGGGACATCTATGGCCTGCTCGGCCCCAACGGGGCGGGGAAAAGTACGACCATCGCCGCCATGCTGGGGCTTTTGCCTCCCCACAGCGGCACGGTTCGGGTCCTTGGCCGCAATCCGCAAACCGACGCCCGGGCGATTCACGGCGCACTGGGCGTGCTGCCCGAACGGTTCGGCTTTTATGACTGGATGACCGCCTCGGAATACCTCGATTTTTTCTCGAGACTCTACGAGCGCCATCCGGCCTCGGTGGAAATCGACCGCAAACTGGCAACGGTGGGGCTTTCGCCGAAGCCCGGCCAGATCATCGGCATGTTCTCGCGCGGCATGCGGCAACGGCTGGCCCTGGCCCGGGCGCTGCTGCCCGCCCCGAAGCTCCTGATCCTCGACGAGCCGACCAACGGACTCGATCCGCGCGGACGCCGGGAGCTCCATGACCTCCTGCGCGATCTGGCCGGCCAGGGCATCGGCATCCTGCTTTGCACCCACCTGCTTGACGACGTGGACCGCCTCTGCGGCCGTATCGGCATCCTGATGGAAGGCCGCACGGTCATCGAAGGGGCCGTATCCGAACTTCTGGACAGCCAGGGCGGCCGGGTGCGTTACCGGATCAAATGGTCCGGGGAGTTGCCGCCGGCAACGAGAATGCCGCGACATGTGTCGATCCTGGCGAGGGATCGCGACGCATGGTTGGTGGAGATCGAACCGGGGCTCCCGGCCGCCGACGCTTGGCGGGAGATGCTTTTCGCGGGCTGGCCGGTGGCGGAAGTCATGCGGGAAGGCGGCGGTCTGGAATCCCTTTACCTCACCATGACCGAGGGGAGGCCGACATGAACAGCTCCATGCTCATTGCCCGAAAAGAGGCGGGAACGTTGCTGCGAAGCCCGCGTGGCCTCGCCTGGCTCGTGGCCATGGCCGTGGCGCTTTCGATCTTCTGTCTGCTGCTGGTCAGCGATACCGAATTGAGCCTGCTCGACAACGCCCAGGTCGTCTATGACATGGCCGGCTTGATCACGGCCCTTGGGGCGTTGCTCGCCGTGATCCTCGGCGTGGATGCCCTGGCCGGCGAACGGGATCGCGGCAGCCTTCCCCCGTTGTTGCTGACGCCCGTGGCCCCGGAGAGCATCCTGCTCGGCAAACTCGGCGGTATCGTCATCGTCTGGGCCGTGCTGTTCGCGCTCGCCCTGCCATATCTTTGGGCGGTCGGCAGCACCGGACAAAACCTCATGGGGGGTATCGCCGTCCTGGCCCTGTTCGGGTCCCCGGTGGTCATCGGGTTCGGCTGTCTGGCCCTCGGCCTGGGGGCGCGCTTGGATTCCTCCCGAAGCGGACTCTTGACCAGCTTTGTCCTGCTGCTCCTGGCGGCCAGCCCCCTCATCTTCGGGCCGAGTCTGCGCCAGACAACGGTGGGCATGGCCTTCGACGCCATCAATCCCTTTGCGGCGGCTATCAATGCCTACGACGCGGTCGTCATCGATTCCGCCTCCCTCCTGTCCCAATGGGCCCACGCCCTGGTAATCCTTGCCTGGCTGGCGCTTTTCGTCCTGTTTGCCCGCCATGCCTTTCAACGTCTGCTGCGCAGCGGAGGCGGCTTATGAACACCTTACGGATCCTGGGCGTGTTGGCGATACTGGTCTTTTGGGGAGCCACTCCCGCGTCGGCGGGCCTGAGCGTGAGTTTGACGCCCGCTCCCGGCAATCCCGACACGCCCCGGATGGGCGACCGGCTCAGTTTTCAAACGTCCATCCGCAACACGGGCACAATGCCGGAGCATGGCTTGGTGGCCTGGATCAGTCTGCTCCAGACCGACCCAGGCAAGGAACAGCCCGTGGATCTGGAAGATTGGAGCGCCCACAAAGCCGTGACGGCCGCCACGTTGGAGCCAGGGCAGACCGTAAACGCGACCTGGCCCATGCGACTGATCGCGGCCGGGCACTACCGCCTGGTGGTCTGCCTGGCCAGCCGGGAGACCCGGGAGCTTGTCACCAGCCCGGTTGCGGCGTTTACGGTGCGCGGCAAGCCCGTGGTCGCCTCCGCCAGAGTGCTGCCGGTGGCCTTGGGAATTCCTTTGCTGCTCGGGGGGGTGCTCGTCTGGCGGTGGCGTCGCAGCCGCTAAAAGGCAACCGTGCGTTGCCAGGCGATACGCCCCCGAGGTACTCTGTATTCCCTTTTGCCGGCAACGAGGACGTGCCATGAAAATACTTTTGATCGAAGACGATGCCGAAACCGCGGCCTATGTGGCCAAGGGGCTCAAGGAACAGGGCTATGTGGTGGACCATGCCGCCGAAGGACGCGAGGGGCTGTTCTTGGCGGCGGAGGGTCCTTATGACGTGATGATCGTGGACCGGATGCTCCCTGGCCTGGACGGCTTGGCCATTGTGAAAACGATCAGGGGGGCGGGCACCAAGACGCCGATCCTTTTTCTGACCACCCGAAGCAGCATCGAGGACCGCGTCGAGGGCTTGGAAGCCGGGGGCGACGACTATCTGGTCAAACCGTTCGCCTTTTCGGAACTGCTCGCCCGGGTGCAGGCGCTGGCCAGGCGGCCCCCGCTGGCCGACGTGACCACGCAACTGCGCATCGCCGATCTGGAGCTGGATCTGCTGACCCGCACCGCCAGCCGGGCCGGCCACAGCCTGGACTTGAAGCCCTTGGAATTCAAACTGCTGGAATACCTTGTGCGCAACGCCGGCCGGATCGTGACCAGGACCATGCTCCTGGAAAAAGTCTGGGATTTCCATTTCGATCCCCAGACCAATGTCGTGGAAACCAACATCAGTCGGTTGCGGGCCAAGGTCGACCGGGGGTTCGGCTGCGATCTCATCCACACGGTCCGTGGCGCGGGGTATATGCTGCATGGTCCGAAGTAGGCTTTTTCGCAACACCAGCTTCCGGCTGGCCGCGCTCTTCGCGGGGTTGTTCTCCGTTTCGGCCACCCTGGTCTTCGGCATTATCTATTGGATTGCCAGCCAGGCCCTCCAGCAACAAGTCCATGACGCCCTGAGGCGGGAGGCCGCGACCCTTTCCGAAGAGTTGCGCACCGGGGGCATGGCTGACTTGATCCAGTCCCTTGAAGAACGGTTGCGCAAGTCCGGCCTGCCGCCGACCTATGCCCTGCTCCTGGACGCTTCCGGTCGCAAGTTGGCCGGCAACATGGAACGCACGGAGCAGGTGGCGGGATTTACGACCTTGCCTCGACCAAGGGAAAAGCCAGGGAAATCCGACCACGACGAGGACCGTGAGCACGAGGTCATCGCCTTTGGCCGCGAGCTTCCAGGCGGCGCGTATCTCCTGGTCGGCGAAGACGACCACCGCATTGACGAAGCCAAGGAGGCCATCCTGCGCGCCTTTGGCTGGGGCATGGGCAGTGTCTTACTGCTCTCCATAGGCGGCGGCATCCTGGTCTCCATGGGATTTTTGCGCCGCATCGACGCCGTAAACCGCACCACGCGGGCCATCATGGCCGGCAACCTGGAGGACCGCGTTCCCACCCGGGCCACGAACGACGAACTGGATCAACTGGCGGCCAATCTCAACGGCATGCTCGACCGCATCCAGGAACTCATGGAAAGCCTGCGCCAGGTCTCGAGCGACATCGCCCATGACCTGCGCATGCCCCTGGCGCGGCTGCGGCAACACCTCGAAGGGGCCAGGCTGCGGCACGTCACGGGCGCCGAATGCCAGGAGGTTCTGGACGCGGCCATCGGCGACACCGACAACATCCTGTCCATCTTTTCCGCCATCCTGGGCATCGCCCAGATCGAATCCGGGGCGAGGCGAAAAGCGTTTGTACCGGTCGATCTCTCCGAAATCATGGAGACCCTGGCCGAGGCCTACGTCGCCGTGGCCGAGGACAGGGGGCAAACCATCGTGACCCGGATAGCCTCGGGGGCGATCGTCCGGGGCGACCGGGCGCTGCTCACCCAGATGTTTGCGAACCTCCTGGAAAACGCCATCCGCCATTGCCCGGAAGGCACGCAAATCGCCTTGTCCGTCAGCCGGGAGCCGGCCGGTATCCTGGCCTCGGTCAGCGACAACGGGCCCGGCATTCCTCCGGAGGAACGGGAAAACGTCTTCAGACGTTTCTACCGCCTGGACCGGAGCCGCAGCACCAGCGGTTCCGGTCTGGGACTGGCCCTGGTCAAGGCCGTCTCGGATATTCATGACGCAACGATGGAACTTTCGGATGCCGCCCCTGGCCTTCGATTCCGTGTGCGCTTTCCTGTTTCATGAGGATGACACGCACCGAAAACAAGAGGTCCGCCCGCAAAAAGACACCATGAAAACGAAAATCTCCAATATCTCCCTACCCCAGACCGTCATAAAGCTGGGCTGGGTGAGCTTTTTTACGGATGTCGCCTCCGAAATGCTCTATCCCGTGGTGCCGCTTTTCCTGACCACGGCGCTCGGCGCTCCGGTTGTCGTCTTAGGCATCATCGAAGGCGTGGCCGAAGCCATCGTCAGCCTCATGAAGGGCCTTTCCGGCTGGCACTGCGACCGAATCGGGCGTCGCGTGCCCTATATTCGCTGGGGATACGGGCTGGCGGCGTTGTCGAAACCGCTCATGGCCCTGGCCTTCTCCTGGCCGCTTGTTTTTCTCGCCAGATCCATCGACCGGTTCGGGAAAGGGCTTCGCACGACCGCCCGCGACACGCTCATTGCCGATACGGTGGAGGCCTCCCGAGGAGGCAAGGCTTATGGCTTCCACCGGATGATGGACACGTCCGGAGCCATTATCGGCGTTCTTTGCAGCATGGGGTTGCTGGCGCTTCTTCCAGGGCGGTATCGGACAATATTCCTCATTGCCACGATTCCTGGCATCGCCGCTGTCTGGCTGACATTCGGCCTCAAAGAGCGGCACACACGAAATCGACTGGATACGACGGCAGGGGCCTGCATTCCCCGACAAAAGAGAGCATTGCCGAAACTTTCAAAGGGCTATTGGATCACCCTCGGCTTGCTTGGCATTTTCGCTTTTGCCAATTCCAGCGACACGTTTCTCATTTTGCGGGCAAAAAATCTCGGCCTGTCCGATCTGCAAACCATATTTGCCTACACCCTTTTCAATGCCGTCTATGCCCTCAGTTCCTACCCTCTCGGTTTGTTGAGCGATCGTTTCGGGAGATGGCGCATGGTCGTCTCCGGCTGGATGCTCTACTCCATCGTCTATTTTGGCTTTGCTTTTTCAGGGATGTCCGCCGTCTGGTTGCTGTTTCCCTTTTACGGCCTGTTCATGGGCCTCACCGAAGGCATCGGCAAGGCCCTCATTCGAGACAACATCGACGAAGCGCACAAAGGGACGGCCATGGGCATCTTTCATATGTCCCTCGGCTTTTCTTCACTAGCCGGAAGCATTGTGGCCGGGCTGCTTTGGGACAGCATCAGCCCGAAAGCTCCCTTCATACTCGGCGGCTCGATCGCTCTCCTTGCCGTATTGCTTTTTCTTCTCAGTCGTCGCCTGATCATGCGCACTGCCAAGCCGGCTCCTTCGCCATAAAGCAACCTCTCCGCCATGCGCCGCAGCCATTTTCCAAGGCAAAGAGGCGCTCCCGACCAAGAAAGGTCATCAAGTATGCCTCACCGATACACTGCCTCCCCTATGCTTTGATCACCACCACGGTCACGTCATCTTCGACCGGCGCACCCCCTTGGTATTCCCGAATGGCCTGCTGCAAGGCCTCCACGAGATCCTTGGATGTCCTCGCGGCATACCGACGCACGACGTCCCTGAAGCGCTCCTTGCCGAACATTTCTCCCTGACCGTTTCTCGCCTCCCAGGCTCCATCCGTTGCCAGGACAAGGACTTGGCCGGGAAGCAATCCTCCACAAGAGAATGTTTCATAGAGGTAGTCCGGAGAAACGCCCAAAGCGATTCCCTTGCCCTGAAGCTCGCGGAACGTGTCCGTCTTCGGATCGAACAGCATGCCAGGATCGTGACCAGCCCTTGCCCAAAGGAGTTTTCCCGCTGGCGCAATCCCTCCGGCTTCCAGTCGCAGGTAGAACAAGGTGACAAATCGTCCCGTCATATCGGTATCCCGGCAGAGCAGGGTATTGGCTTTGGCGAGTTGCGCCCCGGGCAACACCTGTTGTGTGGCGCACCCGCGCAAAAGAGCCCGGCTGGTGGTCATGAGCAGGGCCGCCGCAATGCCATGCCCGGTCGCGTCTCCTATGACGATGTCGCAACACGGTCCGTCCGCGGCGGCATAGGTCAGAAAGTCATAGTAGTCCCCGCCAGTCGCATCGCAAAAGACGCTCGCCGCCGCGATATCGAGTCCCGGCAAAACGGGGGCCTCACGCGGAAGCAAGGTCTGCTGCACTTCCATGGCCAGTTCCATGTCCTGTTTGAGCACCAACCGCTCGGCCAGTTGCGGGACCATCGCATTGAAAGCCCGGGACAGGTCGCTGAGTTCATCGCGCCCCGCAACCGACACGCTCGTCGCCAAGTCACCCTCCGCCAACCGCTTGGCGGCTGTGGCTAACGCGGCAACCGGACGCGTCACTACCCTGGAGCCGCTTACGGCCAGCAACACGACGGCCGAGATGGCGAGTACGGCGACCGCCGCCGTTAACGATAAGATTTTCCAGGTTTGCCCCATGATCGCGTCTTCGGCCCGGTCGGCATGCGCAAGGATCGCATCCCGGGGAGCCGCGACAGCGAGCGTCAAGCCATCCAAGAGCGGCTGATAGGCGAGAAATACAGGCACTCCGGCAAGCCGCACATCCCGGACACCGCTTCGCCCGGCCTGGATGTCCTGGATGAGCAATGCCTCGTTTGGGGATTGTCCGGGGTGCAGCTGCTGCCCATCGTGCGGGGTTTCCCAGACGAGATTGCGCCCCTGGAGCTCTCCGTTTCCGACAAGATGCAACGCACTGCCGCCAGCCGGTGTACTCCTGGCCTCCAGCAGCAAAAACCGCATCTGGATATCGAAGAGGGAAGACCATTTCTTATCAGGGGCTGCACTGCAAATGGGAGACTCGACGCCGGCAACCCCGGCCAGTCGGCCGTCCGGGAAGTATATGCCTTTTCGCAACGTCGCCGTGACCTGCCCATCGGACTGACCAATGGCCCGTTTGATTTGTCCCCGCACGATACCCTGCGAGACATCGTGCCAAGCGGTATCGAGAGACGGGGGTGGAACAGGAAGCTCCTTTTGTTCTGGAACGTAGCAGCCCAACCCGGAAGCCAGCCGAACCCAGCCCTGGGGGCGCACCCCGCCCTCTCTCGGAAAAAGTACCGTAAAGGCCGGCTCCAGCCCAAGCAGGCGACCGGCATCCTCCAAATAGACACTGTGGTCCATATCGGGCGGAGCATGGAAAACAAGCGGGGCGGCTTCTTCCCCCTCTCGTACCAGACTTGAGGGCAAAACGGCCTGCCGCTCAGATTCTGTATCGAAGATGGCAGGTTTCGCATGACGAGGCGGGCCGATCAACAAGGCCTCGGCTTCCTTGACCACAAGATTCAGGGAACGCTCCAGTTTGTGCTGGCGACTGCGCATATCCGAACGCATGACCGCCAAAGAGAGCTGGAGGTGCTGCTGGGCCGTCCGAACAAGGTTCTCCTCAGCGCCGTCAGCCAGTTTTTGCCCAAGATTCTGCGATTCCCACACGGCATAGGTGCTGACAACGATCAACGGCGGCAGAACAAGCGCCAGAAGGAAAATCAAAAGCTTGGTACGGATGCGCATAGGGAAAAACCTGCTAGAAAAAGATTCTTCACTAAGTTGATCATGGTAGCGTTACCCCATCAAGCAAGCAAACTTTACTGAATATTCTTGCACAGCACTCAATGGCCAAGGTACAGCGACCACCATAAAGCATTGCTTGCATATACTATACAGCGTTGCAATAGCATTTGATATCCTTCTTGCACACGACGGATGCTAAAAAATCTCCCCTGGATCTCGGGAAGAGACGCCGCGAGCCTTTGCCTAGACGCTGAACAATACGTCAAACCCAGGGAGGCACCCCCAAGAATTGACTGGTCCGAAAAGTCCCGGGCAGGTCACTTCCACTCATGATCAAGCGGTAAGGGGGCCGGGGGATTCGATGCGGAACAAGGTGCCGATGATTTGCCGTGGCTCCATACACGTCTCCCAAGCATACCCCAGGACAAAAGGGGGTTTCCGAATGGAAATTCCTGAGCCATTTCCTGGAGCGAGTGGAAAAAAATTGGAGCGAAAAATCAAGACAACAAAAAATGGGTTACTGATCGAGTCAGTAACCCATTGAAATTTTGGTGCCCGAGGCCGGAATCGAACCGGCACGTCCCGAAGAACAAGGGATTTTAAGTCCCTGGCGTCTACCAATTCCGCCACTCGGGCACGCAAACGATTTCTTTGCCCCATGAGCCCACGTCGCGTCAATTCATGCCGTAGCCTTCGTCCCGCGTTTTTGCTACCACTCCCCCATGCCGCACGACCGTAAACGCCTTATCGTCCTCGGACTCGACGGCCTGCCCCTCGATCTGGCCACCTCACTGGCCGCAACCGGCAGGCTCCCCAACTTGCAACGGCTCCTTAAGCTCCACCCGGCCACCATCGAAGCCGAGCTGCCCGAACTCTCGCCCGTCAACTGGACCTCGTTTACAACCGCCGCCAACCCCGGCCGCCACGGCGTCTTCGGCTTCGTCGGCATCGATCCGGCCGCCTACACCCTGGGCCCCCTCGACGCCACGGCCATCCGCGTCCCGACCCTGCCCGACCGCTTAAGCGCCGCCGGGCTCACGGCCAAGATCATCAATTTCCCCTGCGCCGCGCCGGTAAAGCCCTTAAACGGCGCGATCATCGCCGGCTTTCCCGAAACCGATTTTTCCCGGGCCGTTTATCCGCCCGAACTGGCCAACAACCTGCGCCTGGCCGGCTACCGCATCGAGGCCGACACGACCAGGGGCGCGGCCGATTTCGACGGACTGGCCCGGGGGCTGCGGCAGACACTGGCCTCGCGCCGGGCCGGCCTGGACATGCTCTGGGCCGGCGGCGACTTCGATTGCTTCATGCTCGTCCTGACCGAGACGGACCGGTTGTTCCACTTCTTCTTCCCGGCCGTGGCCCATCCCGAACATGCCCTGCATGGGGCGGTCCTCGACCTCTTCGCCGACTGGGACAAGGCCATTGGCCACCTGCTCGACCGCTACGACAGCCTGCCCGGCGAAAAGCGGCTCATCGCCCTGGCCGACCACGGCTTCACCGAACTTGTGACCGAAGTGGACCTCAACGTCTGGCTGGCCGGAAAGGGGTTGCTCAAAACCCATCCCGGAGCGGCAAACGAGTGGGACGCCCGCATCGCCCCGCACCAGACCGCCGCCTTCGCCCTGGACCCGGGCCGCATCTACATCAACATCAAGGAGCGCTTCGCCCGGGGCGTCTTTCACGAGCATGTGGCCGAAAAGCTGGCCCGGGAGCTGCGCGACGAACTGCTGACCCTGAGCTACGAAGGCGAACCCGTCATGGAGGCGGTGCATCTGGCCGAGGAAATCTACGACGGTCCGCAACTGCGCCGCGCGCCCAATCTCGTCTGTGTCGGCCGGCCGGGCATGAGCCTGACCGGCAAGTTCGACCGAACGAAAATTTTCGGCCGCTTCGGCCGCACCGGCTGCCACAGCGCTCACGGGGCCATCTGGTGCGATACGGCCGGCGCGCGCCCGGCCACCACCACCGAGGCCGGACGCCTCGTGGCCGACTTCTTCAATCTTCCCGAGCAAAACGAGCCGGCATGGATTTCGAACGCGATTTGAACCCGGCCCAGCGCCAGGCGGCCCTCACCACCGAAGGCCCGATGCTGGTCATCGCCGGGGCCGGGTCCGGCAAGACCCGCACCATTGTCTACAGGCTGGCCCATCTGGTCTCCGACGGCGTGGATCCGGCCGCGATCCTCCTTCTGACCTTCACGCGCAAGGCCGCCCAGGAGATGCTTACCCGGGCCGGGATGCTTTTAGCCATGGGCCCAAGCGGCGTGGCCAGCGTGTCCGGCGGCACGTTTCACGCCTTCGCCTTCGCCACGCTGCGGCGCTACCATGCCGCGGCCGGCTTTCCCGACGGCTTCACCGTGCTTGACCAGGCCGACTCCGAGGACATCCTGGGCCAGGCCAAGGACACGCTCGGCATCGGCAAGGGCGACCGCTCCTTTCCCCGCAAGAGCGCGGTGCTCGGGCTTTTGTCCAAGGCCCGCAACAAGGAGCTCGACGTCGGCGACGTGCTCTCGCGCGAGGCCTTCCACCTGCTCCCCTACGCCGGGGACATCGCCAGGATCGGCGAGCGCTACACGGCGTTCAAGGCCGAAAACCGCCTGCTCGACTACGACGACCTGCTTTTCACCCTGGAGCGCACCCTGACCGAGCATCCGGACCTGCTCGACTACCTGCGGCAGCACCACCGCTACGTCATGGTGGACGAGTACCAGGACACCAACCGGGTCCAAGCCCGGCTGACGCGCCTTCTCGCCCCCACCTCGGGCAACGTCATGGCCGTTGGCGACGACGCCCAGTCCATCTACGCCTTTCGCGGGGCGACAGTGGACAACATCCTCGATTTCCCGGAACTTTTCCCGGGAACGCTCGTGGTCAAGCTGGAGCAGAACTACCGCTCCACCCAGCCGATCCTGTCGCTTACCAACGCCATTTTGCAAAACGCCGGCCGCAAGTACGACAAAAAGCTCTTCACCACCCGCGAGGACGGGCCCCAGCCCGAGTTGCTGCGGCCCTTTTCCGACCTGACCCAGGCGGCCATGGCCGCGGCCAAAATTCGCGAACTTTCGTCCCGCTATCCGCTGCACGAGATCGCGGTGCTTTTTCGCGCCGGCTACCAATCCTATGCCCTGGAAGTGGAGCTCGGCAAAACCGGCATCCCCTTCCAGAAGTTCGGCGGACTGAAATTCTCCGACGCCGCCCACGTCAAGGACGTGCTGTCCTACCTGCGGCTCGTGCGCAACACCGCCGATTTTCCGGCCTGGTCACGCGTTTTGGCCTTCGTGCCAGGCATCGGCCCCAAGACCGCCACCAAGATTTTCAACGCCATCCAGTCCGGCGACCGGGCCGTACTCGGCAAGATGGCGGCCAAATCGCAGGAATTTCGCGCGCTGATCGAATTCCTCGACACCCTGCGCGCCCTACCCCCCTCCCCGGCCCAGCTTCTGGAACGGGTCATCGAGGCCTACGCGCCGCTTTTGGCCGAGAAATACCCCGAGGACTACCCGCGCAGGCAGGCAGGCCTGGAGCAGCTCCAGCAGATCGCCGCCGCCTACGCCGACCTCGACGCCATGTTGGCCGACCTCGTGCTCGAAAACCCGGACGAGGACCGCAAGAAGACCCGCGAGGACCACGTGGTGCTTTCCACCGTGCATTCGGCCAAAGGCCTCGAATGGTCGGCCGTGCTGGTCATCGACCTGGTGGACGAACGCTTTCCCTCGCGCCACGCCCTGTCCCGGCCCGAGGACCTGGAAGAGGAGCGCCGGCTGTTATACGTGGCCTGCACAAGGGCCCGGGAACACCTGACCCTTTTCGCGCCGGAGACTATTTACCAGCGCCAGACCGGCGGCTGCGCTCCCGCCCTGCCGAGCATCTTCCTGCGCGAGCTGCCCCCGGGGACGCTTCCCGAGCGCCGGGAACGGCTCGGCGGCGGTTCGGCCGCCGCCTTTGCCGCCTGCCCGCCGCCTTCGGCCCCGGCCACGGCCGTGCGCTCCCGCCTGACGCGCCCGGCCGAAGCGCCCCACTTGACGGGAGCCCCCGCGCCGCGCAAGGCCCCGACCGGCAAGATGGGCTACTGCCGCCACAAGATTTTCGGCCGGGGCAAGATCATCGCCATGCTCGACGACGGCAAGTGCCGCGTCAATTTCCCGGATTTCGGCCCCAAGGTCATCCTTGCCGATTACCTGGAAATGGAGGATGCTTCCTAAAATCGCCGACCCTTGACCGCCAAGCCCGAGGACGCCCGTGCGCATCCGCTGGAAACTGTTCTGGCTTCTGGCCGCCCTTTCGCTCACGCCGATCGTGCTGTTGCGCGCCAACAGCCAGTTCGCCCTGCACCGTCTCGCCGACAAGCTGGCCGGGCGCGTGGCCGCCCAACTCGTGGCCGAGGCCGAAACACGGCTGCGCCGGCTGGTGGAAGACCACGCCCGGCTCCTCGACAGTCGGCGAAAGACCTTGTCCGTGGCCGTGACCATGCAGGGACTTGCCGCCGAAAACCTCCTGGCCGCGCCCGAGCCCCCGGCACCGGACCCGGACGACGTGGTCACGGTCGAAGCCATGCGGGGCGCGCATATGGGCATGAGAATGGGCATGGGAATGGGCCGAAGCCACGATGCGGAAACGTCCCCGGACGCCCCGATCGGTTTCAAAGACCTGCCCGACTACTTCCGCCTGTCCCCGGCCGGCACGCAAACGCCCCTTCCCGTGGACCCGGACCGCATCACCCTGCGTCTGCCGGCGGGCTCGAACGCCGCGAATGCCCTGGACGCGCCCGAGCCGCGACGGCTGGCCGCCCTGCTTGCCCCGAGCCGCCGCATCGCCGCCCTGGCCGGCCGGCTGGCCCACTTCCAGATAACGGCCCTTCCTTCGGGGCTCATGGCCATCTACCCGGCCCTGGCCGGATCGCCCAAGCGTTTCGACCCCACCCGGGCCCCCTGGTATCAAGCCGCCATGGAACTCCCCGGGCCGGTGTGGACCCCACCCCAGGCGGAACCGGGCACGGGCCGCATCGCCGTGGCCGTCTCCTGCCGCATCGTCGGCCCGGAAGGCACCACCGCCGGGGTCGCGGCCATCCTCACCCCCCTCGACACCCTACTCGCCTCGGTCAGCATGCCGAGCCACTTTTCCGGCAACGTGCGGTCGCTTCTGGTCATAAGCGACCGCGACACGGCCGGCCGGCCGACGCTCATGGTCGAAGCCGGGCAAAAGCGCCTGGAACACGGACACGGCTGGCACGCCTTCGTTACGCCGTCGCCCCTGCCCTCGCCGGATACGGCAACGCTTGCCGCCATGGCCGAGGACGTGGAAAAGGGCGTTTCCGGCGTGCGACGGCTGACCTACGACGGCCGCGACTCCCTGGCCGCCTATGCCCGCACGGCCGAGGGCGAGGCGCTCATGCAGATCGCCTCGGTGGCCGACGTCCTGGCCGCCTCCCGGGCAGTGGGCGAAGACGTCGAGGGCAGCATCATGAACCTTTTCACCTTCGGCACCTTCGTCGTGGCCGCCGTCATGCTGGCCCTGATCTTCATCTCGCTTCGCGCCTCGCAGGCCGTCACCCGCCCCATCCGGGCCCTGACCGACGCCGCCGGCAAGCTGGCCGAAGGCGATTTCGACGCCCGGGTGGAAGCCACGGGCCGCGACGAAATCGGCGAGCTGGGCCGCATGTTCAACGCCATGGCCCCGCGCCTGAAGGCCCATGTGCGCCTCAGCGAAACCCTGGCCCTGGCCAGCGAAATCCAGCACAGCCTGCTGCCGGCCGAACCGCCGATGGTCCCGGGCCTTCGGTTCGCCGCCGCCAGCCGCTACTGCGACGAGACCGGCGGCGACTATTTCGATTTCATTCCTCTGGAGGGCGACAAGGCGGGGCGGCTCGCCATCGCCCTGGGCGACGTGTCCGGGCACGGCCTCGAGGCGGCCCTGCTCATGACCACGGCCCGGGCGCTGCTGCGTCCCAGGGCCAAGCACCCGGGCGCGCCCGGCGAGGTGCTTCGCGACGTCAACCGGGAACTCACCCGCGACGTCTACGGCACCGGCCGGTTCATGACGCTTTTTTACATGGAGATCGACCCGGCGGCCCGCACGGCGACGTTCGCCCGGGGCGGCCACGACCCGGCCATGCGCTACGATCCGGCGACCGGCGGCATCGATGCGCTCACCGCCCGGGGCATGGCCCTTGGCGTGGCCGAGGAGGCCCGTTTTGAAACCGGCGCGGCGGCCCTGGCCCCGGGGCAGGTCATTCTCATCGGTTCCGACGGCCTGTGGGAGGCCGAAAACGCCGCCGGGGAGATGTTCGGCAAGGAGCGCACCCGCGACATCCTGGCCAAAGCCGCCCCGGACGGAGCGCAAGCCGTTCTCGACGCCCTGTTCGCCGCCCTGGACGCCTTCCGGGGGGCGAAATCCCTGGACGACGACGTGACCCTGGTCGTCGTCGCCGTAACCGACCAGGCTTAAAAAGGAGGCACGCCCCATGCCCGTGACCGAAAAGGAAGCCAAGTTCAAATACTGTCCGCTTTTAACCACCCACGACGACAAGCTGAAGTTCTGCCAGGGAACCATGTGCATGATGTGGCGCGCCGCCGGCCCGGATACGGGGTATTGCGGCCTGGCTGGACACCCGGCCGGTCTCGAGGGGCGGAAGTAACCCTGTCCGAGGTCTCTTCCCCATGAAAACGCCCGTGGGAAAAAATTCGGGAAAAGGGCCCGCGCGAGAGGGGGCCCCCTTTTTTAAGGGATTTCCCCTTTCGCGCTTCCTTTTTGTAATTCCCTCCCCTCGCACTTCCCTTTTCAGTCTCGTGGATTGTGTTGACGCGGCGCAATGTTGTGTTAGGGTTCTCCGGCGAGGCGGGCAGGATGTCCGCCAGCTTCGGGAAGCCACATGCTGCGAGCGCTCATCGTCGACGACGATCCAGTCAACACCTGTTTCCTTCGGGAAATCCTGTCCCCGTATGCCGCCTGCGACACGGCCGCCAACGGCAAGGACGGGCTTTCCGCCTTTGGTCGCGCGCTCTCCGCGGGCGATCCCTACGACCTCATTTTCGTCGACGTCCTGATGCCCGGCATGGACGGCCACCAGGCGCTTGAAGGCATGCGCCACCTGGAACACCAACAGGGCGTCTCGTCATCCGACGCGGCCAAGGTCATCATGATCTCGGCCCAGGACGACGACGTGACCGTCTACCGCGCCTTTTTCCAGGGCCAGGCCATGTCCTTTCTGGCCAAGCCCTTCAGCTGCGACACCGTGCTCGACGAATTGCGCAAATTCGATCTCATCGACGCCCCCCACAAACGTCATCCAGGAGCGATGCATGAGCCAGACGCCCGATAAACATTTCACGCCCCAAGAACTGGCCGGCTACGACGGCAGCGACGGCAAGCCCGCCTACGTGGCCTACAAAGGCGTGGTCTACGACATTTCATCCAGCAAGCGGTGGAAAGACGGCAAGCACATGAACCGGCACCACGCCGGCATGGACATGGGCCTCGACCTGGCCCAGGCCCCGCATTCCGCCGAGTTGCTCACGCGTTTCCCCCGCGTCGGCATCCTGGAAGCGCCTGTTCTGGCCCCGGAACCCGTGGCCAACCGCGTGCCGGCCTGGATTTCCAAGTACATGACGCGGTTTCCCATGCTCAAGCGCCACCCCCACCCCATGACCGTGCACTTTCCCATCGCCTTTTGCGTGCTGGCCCCGCTGTGCCTGGTGCTGGCGCTCGTCACCGGCTGGGCCGGATTCGACGCGGCCCTGCTCGTGCTGCTCGGGGCGGCGGTGGTCTTCACGCCGGTGGCCATCGTCACCGGGCTTTTCACCTGGTGGCTCAACTACGCCTCCGCCCGCATCCCCCCCGTCATCGTCAAGCTCATCGCCACCCCGATCCTCTTCCTGGCCGCGCTGTGGGCCTTCGTGGCCCATCTCAAGGCCCCGGATATGCTCGCCCACCCCGGCAGCCACCCCGGCTTCATCATCGTGGTCCTGGCGCTTTTCCCGCTGGTCTCGCTGATCGGCTGGTTCGGCGCGGCCCTGACCTTCCCGCCGCACGAAGACTAGGGGAGGAGAAGAGGAAAGGCTTCCGGGGGAGGGGACTTTTTGAAAAAAGTCCCCTCCCCCGGACCCCCTCCTTCAAAAACTTTTCATAGGGTCCGCCAAACAAGAGCCCCTATCCGATTCGCGTCGGATAGGGGCTCACTGGTTATTCCCATTAAAAGTTTTGGAAGGGGGTCCAGGGGGAAACTTTTTTCAAAAAGTTTCCCCCTGGCCGCCGGAGGCATGCTTGCCTACCCTTTCGAGCGAACGCCCGGGGTGGACATCATGTAGATTTCGTGCGGGTCGAGGATGAGCACGACCGAGCCGTCGCCCATGATGGTCGCGCCGGAGATGCCGCGCATATCGAATTCCGAGAGATAGGCCCCGAGCGGCTTGATGACGATTTCCTGGCGCTCGAGCAGCCGGTCGACGATAAGTCCGAGGCGGCGCTCGTTGTCCTGGAGGATGACGATGGGGACGATTTCCCGTTCCCTCTCTTCAGGCGGCAGCTCGAGGATTTCGGCCAGTTCCACGATGCCGAGCACCTCGCCGCGAAGCGTCACGCACTTGCGCTTGTTGACCTCGGTCATGCGCTTGAGTTCGATCTTGGTCGTCTCGGAGACGGAATCGAGCGGGATGGCGTAAATCTGGCCGGCGACCACCACCATCAGCGCGTCGATGATGGCCAGGGTCAGCGGCAGGGACAGGGTGAACTTGGTGCCCTTGCCCACTTCGCTCGTGACGTTGACCGTGCCCTTGAGGTTCTTGATGTTGGTGCGCACCACGTCCATGCCCACGCCGCGGCCGGAGATGTCGGTGATCTTCTCGGCCGAGGAGAAGCCGGGCATGAAGATGATGTCGATGGCGTCGCGGTCGTCGAGGGCCTTGGCCTCCTCGGGCGACATGAGATTTTTTTTGACCGCCACTTCGCGCATCTTGGCCGGGTCGATGCCCTTGCCGTCGTCCTCGATCTCGATGGCCACGGAATTGCCCCGGTGGTAGGCGCGAAGCCACACCCGGCCCACCGGCGGCTTGCCGGTGGCCACGCGCTCGGCCTCGGTCTCGATGCCGTGGTCCACGGAATTTCGGATGAGGTGCACCAGCGGGTCGCCGATGACTTCGACCACGGACTTGTCGAGTTCGGTTTCCTCGCCTTCGGTGATGAGGTTCACTTCCTTGCCGGATTTGCGCGACAGGTCGCGCACCAGGCGCGGAAAGCGGGAAAAGACCGTGGAGACCGGCACCATGCGCACCTTCATGATCGTGTCTTGCAGATCGTCGGAGATACGCGCCATGGAATAGGTGGTTTCGGTCAGCTGCTGGCCGATGTGGGCCACGTCGTTTTTGCCCTCTTCCAGGGAGCGGGCGAGCATGGCGAAGCGGTTGCGGTTGATGATGAGCTCGCCGATAAGGTTCATCAGATGGTCGAGCTTTTCGTGGTCCACGCGGATGGTGGCCGACACCTTGGGCTTGCCGCCGGCTTCGCCCGCCTGGGCGGCGGGCGCGGCCTGGGCGGCAGGCTTGGCGGGCTTGGCCGCCGGCTTTGACGCGGGGGCCGGCGCGGACTTGGCCGCCGGTTTCGCCTCGGGCGCGGGTTTGGCGGCGGGAGGCGGCGTGGGCTTGGCTTCCGGCTGGGGTTCGGCCTTGGGTTTTGCCTTGGGAGCGGGGGCCGGTTCGGATTCCGGCGCGGGAGCCGCCTTGGGCGCGGCCTTGGGCTCGGCCTTGGGCGCGGCCTTGGGCTCGGCCTTGGGCGCGGGAGCCGGTTCGCTGGCCGGCAGCGGGGCCGCCTTGGGCGCGGCCGGGGCCTTGCCGCCGCGAAGCGTGGCCAGGGCGGCGGTGAGCATGTCGCCCAGGATCGAGCACTCCTGGCGCAGCATGTCGAGCAGGATGTCGAAGGAAAGACCGGATTTGCGGGCCTGGTCCACGAGGCCGGCCGTGCGCTCGGCCTGGACCTTGAGGTCGGAAAGCCCCATGTAGCCCGAGGAATTCTGGATGGTGACCAGGGCGCGGTAAAGGCCGTCCTCCATCTCCTTGGATTCGGGATCCTCGGCCAGCCCGGCCAGGGCCTGGCCCATATATACGATCTGCTGGTCGATGGTGGACTCGAAGACGGCCACGTCCTCGGGGTCGTAGCCCGTGGCGGCGGGCTTGGCGGATTCCTTGGCGGCGGGGCCGGCTTCCTGCGGCGCGGGTTCCGGTTCGCCTTCCGCCTCGGACGCGGCCTCGCCTTCCTCTTCCGGCTGGTCGGCCGCCGTCCCGGCGCTCGGCGACTCGAACA
Source organism: Solidesulfovibrio fructosivorans JJ] (assembly GCF_000179555.1). Taxonomy (NCBI): domain Bacteria; kingdom Pseudomonadati; phylum Thermodesulfobacteriota; class Desulfovibrionia; order Desulfovibrionales; family Desulfovibrionaceae; genus Solidesulfovibrio; species Solidesulfovibrio fructosivorans. The sequence goes on along the minus strand of NZ_AECZ01000012.1, from coordinate 57,025 downwards.
CCTCGCCGTCCTCGGTGGCCTGCTTGAGACGGGCCACCAGCGGCCGGATGTCGAGCGGCGTGGCCATGCTCGTGGCGGGCTCGATGTCGCTGACAAGGGCCTCGACCTGATCGACCACGGCCAAAAGCAGATCCACCATCAGCGGGCTGGTGGCGATCTCGCCCTTGCGCACGCGGTTGAGCAGCGTTTCGGCCTCATGGGTCAGGGCGTTTAAATCCTTGTGGCCGATAATGCCGCTGTTGCCCTTGAGGTTGTGGAAATAACGGAAAATGTCGTTGATGCTTTCCGAGCGGCCCTCGCCGGCGGATTCGAGTTCGAGCAGGGCGGCGTTTAAGCGCTCGATGATTTCCCGGGCCTCTTCCAGGAAATCGGCCATATGGCCCTCGCCGATGGAGGTGAGCTGGTAGGTGTCGGGAACGAAGGGCGGCAGCTCCTCGGTGATCCTGGCGATCTTCTCGGCGGCCGCGGCGGCCGCGCCGTTGCCGGCGGCGGGTGCGGACTCGACGGCCGGGGCGGCCCCGGGTTCCGGTTCGGGTTCGGGAGTCGGTTCGGCGGCGGGCGGGGCGACATCCTCGGCCGGGAAATCGGTGGGCGCGGCCGGCACCTCGGGCGCGGCCGGCGGCCCGCCCTCGAGCTGGGCCGCGATGCGGGCGATGACCGGCGCGGTGTCCACGTCGCCCTCGACCCCGGTCTGCTCCAGATTCTCGATCATGGTGCGCAGCAGGTCCGTGGCGGCCAGGATCACGTCCATGATCTCGGGCGTGACGGGAATGTTGCCCTTGCGCAGCTCGTCGAGGATGTTTTCGGCCTTGTGGGCCAGCCCGTTGATCGCATTGAGGCCAAGAAAGCCGGAGGCCCCCTTGAGGGAATGCATGGGGCGAAAAATGTCGTTGAGGAGGCTTAGGTTTCCGGGGTTGCGCTCCAATTCGAGAAGATTGGGCTCGATGGTTTCGAGATGCTCCCGCGCTTCCACGATGAAGTCGGCAAACAATTCCGGATCCATGAAATCCTGGCTCATCAAGGCACCTCACGGCTATCGACGTCGATTCGGGACGTCACTCTACCTACCCCAAAAGCATCTTCACGTTGCGCACCATGACTTCGGGCTGGGCCGGCTTTACCATATACAAATTGGCCCCGATGGAAAGCCCGGCATGGATGTCGCGTTCCTCGCCCTCGGTGGAGAGCACCACAATGGGGATATCCCGATACGCATCCTGCTCGCGCACGGTTTTGATGAAGGTGATGCCATCCATGCGCGGCATGTTGATATCGGTGATGATGAGATCGACCTGCGGATCGGTGTACAGCTTCTCCAGACCGTCGAGGCCGTCCTCGGCCGCGGTGACCTTGAAGCCTTCCTTGCGCATGATGAATGCCACAAGGTTGCGCACGGTCTTGGAGTCGTCCACGATGAGGATATGCTTGGGCATCGACCTACCTCCTCAACTCTTCAAAACCTTTTGGAAAAGGCTGTCAACGGAGAGAATGGCGACCAGCCCCTCGCCGACCTTGAGCAGCCCGGAAACAAGGTCCGAGGCCACGCCCACCCGCGCCTCGACCCCCCATTCGATCTCCTCTCCCCGTGCCTGATACATGGTGGACAGGGTTTCCACCATCAGTCCCACCAGCATCTCCCGGCAACGGCACACGATGATGAAGCGGTTTTCACCCCGCGCACCGGAAAAATCCGCGATCGCGGCCAAATCCACCATGGGGACCACCCGGCCGCGGAGATTGAGGATGCCGAGGATCTGGGGCGGCGCGGCCGGCAGCCTGGTCACGGGCATGGCCCGCAGCACTTCCTGCACCTGGGCGATGGGCACGGCCAGCTCCTGCCCGGCCAGGCGGAACCCGACAAGCTTGAGCGACTCCGCGCGGCGCAGGCCGGCTTCCAGGGCCGCGTCCGCGTCCCGCTCCGGCGGGGCGTCCGCCCCGGCGGCCTGCGACGCCGGGGCCACTTCGTCGCCGGGCCCGGAGGCAAGCGCCCCGGCCACGGTTTCCACCCGGGCGGGCTTGTCAAGCCCCTCGCGGGACAGGGCCGCCTCGAAATCCTCACCCATGTAGCGCGCCAGAAAGGCCCGCTCGGCATCGGAAAACGCCCCCTGCCCCTTCTCGGGCAGCGTGACGTGTTCCTTGAAATATTCCTCCAGGGGGCCGCTCACAGGGACAACACCTCTTTGGCCAACTCGCCGTATTCGCGCGCGCCCCGGCTGCCCGGGGCCACGTCCTGGATAACCCGGCCGGCGGCGCTGGCTTCGCGAAACTTGGTGTCGAGGCCGATGACCGTCGCGAACATCCGGCCGACGAACTTGCCGCGCAAAAGCTCCAGCACCCGCTGGCAGGCCTTGGCCCGCCGGTCGTACATGGTGGCCAGCGCCCGGTAGGCGATGGGCCGGGGCAGCGCCCGGTTGAGCGTGCGCATGGTGTCGAAAAGGTTGCGCACGCCGTGCAGGGCCAGAAAATCCGTCTGGATGGGGATGAGGCACAGGTCCGCGGCCACAAGCGCGTTGACCAGCACCACCCCGGTATGGGGCGGGCAGTCGAGAATCACGTGGTCGTAGGCCGGTCCCGCGGCCAGCGCTTCCTTCAGCAGCACGCCCTTCCCCTTCCTGTCCGCAAGGTCCGTTTCCATATCCAAAAGCGCCGCATGGCTCGGGGCCAGATCAAAATCCGCCAGCCTCGGCCGGATAACCACCCGCTCCCAAGGCGTTTCCCTCGGCGTCCGCGCCCGGAACACGTCCGCCGAGGTGGCGGCCACATCCTCGGGAAAGATGCCCAGATGCGCCGAGGCGCAACCGTGGGGGTCGAGGTCCATGACCAGGACCCGCCGCCCGGCGAGCGTCAGGGCCGCCGCCAGGGAGAGCGCCGTGGTGGTCTTGCCCACCCCGCCCTTCTGGTTGGCTATGGCCAGTATGCGGGGCATGGACGCTCCAACGTGGTCCTCGTGTTATCTCGCGTAACCGCGTATAAAATTGCGACGACAAGACATTCCAATACGTACCTGAAAAAGCCGACGTATTTTTATAAGGCGACACCGGTCGTCGACGCCGTGATGCCGTTACTCCTCCTTGCCGTAAATAATGGCCCCGGGATAGTGCTTGGGACGAAAGGCCCGGGAAATGTTGTGCAGGGATTCCGAGTGCCCGATGAGCAGCTGGCCGCCGGGGAGCAGATTGTCGTAAAAGGCCGCGATGACGTTTTTCTTCATTTCATCGTCGAAATAGATAATGACGTTGCGGCAAAATACGATGTGGGAACGCTCCACGCGCTTGAGCATCATCCGGTCGCTCAGGTTGATCTGGCCGAAGCTGACCAGACGTTTGACTTCGGGCCGCAGTTTGAAATTGGTCCCGTCCGGGTTGAAATAGCGCGAGACGATCTCCTTGGGCGTGGTGCGCAGGCTGTACTCGGTATAGACGCCTTCCCGCGCCTGGGCCAGCACGGCCTCGGACAGGTCGTTGGCCGTGATGCGGATGTCCCAGGAGGCGATTTCCGTGCGCAGCACCTCGAAGAGAATGATGGCGATGGTGTAGGGCTCCTCGCCGGTGGAGCAGCCGGCCGACCAGATGCGCAACCGCTTCTGCTTGAGCTTGCGCTGCTTGTCCAGGACGTCTTTGAGCACCATGTCCTGGAAGACCTTCAGCTGGGGCGGATTGCGGTAAAAACTCGTCTCGTTGGTGGTGATGACCTCGAAAAGACGATTGAGCTCCTGGCGGCGGCCCGCGTCATACTGCAAATAGGCGTGGTACTCCGAGAAGCTTTTGAGATTGAGTTCCTTGAGTCTCGAGGCGAGCCGGTTTTCCACGAGATACTTGCGGTTGTCGGCCACATAGATGCCCGCCTGGGCGTAGATGAAATCCCGCAGTTGGGAGAACTCCGCGTCGGTGATCTTCAGATCCTTCCGCAGGGATATCGTCTTGGAAAAAAGCGAGGTCATGGACTAGCGCCCCCCTTGCTCGTCCTGCAGCCTGGCGACGGCCGCTTCGGCGGCGGCGACCAGTTCGGGGTCGTCGCCGGCGGTCAGCCCGCGCAACGCCTCCAAGGCTTCGGGGCCGCCAATTTCCCCCAAGTTTTCCACGGCCTTCAGGGCCACCAGCTTGCTTTGGTCCGAAGCCAGTTCCAAGAGCCGGGGCACGGCCTGGTGCTCACCGCGAAGCCCCATGGCCTCCACGGCCCGGATGCGCACCCAGTCGTCCGGGTCGGACAGCGCCTGCTCCAGGGACGGATAGACCTTGTCGCTGTCGCAGCCGCCGAGAAGCTCCACCACGGCCAGACGCACGTCGCGGTTCTCGTCGGAAAGACCGGCCACGATGAGCGGCAGCCCTTCCTCTTCGTGGCCGCACATCTCGGCCAAGGCCTCGAGAGCGATCTTGCGGATGTCGGGGACCTCGTCGGAAAGCGCGCCCCGGATCACGTCCATGTGGTCGCGCACGCCCATCTTGCCCAGGGCATAGACGGCCATAAGCCGCTCCACGGGCTCCTCGCTTTGGAAAAGTTCCCGGAAACGGGCGTCGAGATACTCGCCGCCGATGGCCACGCAGGCCTCGAGCGCCGCCTCCTTGACCGCGTCGGAGGGATGCGCCAGCAGCGCGAAAATGGGTTCCCCGGCCGGCTGATAGTGCATTTTCGCGCCGAGAAACGCCACGGCCTCGAGCAGCACGGCCTCGTCGGCGTCGTCCAGAAGGCCCAAAAAGAATGGCAGCGCCTCTTCGCCGGCAATGGACGCCAGCGTCTTGGCCGCCGCCGGACGGACCGCGGCGGGAAGCCCGGCAAAGGCGTCCATGACCAAAAGCGCGCAATCCGGGCACGGCAGCTCGGTCAGGACGTCCAGGGCCACCTGCCGCTTGGCGTCGCCGCCCAGGCGCAACGCCTCCCCCAGGGCCTTGGTCAGTCCCATCTCGCGCAGCGCGCCCACGGCATGCTCGTAGCGCTCCGGATGATGGTCCCGGTCGAGCCGGGCGCAGTGGGCGATGACGGCCGCCGCCGCCGCCTCGCCGCCGACGGACCCCAGGCCGGACACCGCGGCGTCCTGCACGTCATCCTCGTCGTCGCCGAGCGCGGCCAGCAGATAGCCCCGGAAGCGTTCCCGCTCGGCCGGGGACAAAAGCGAAAGCGCCTTGCCGCCGAGGATGCGCACCACGGCCTTGACGATCTTGTTGCGCAGGACCTCCGGCGAGGCGTCCATGCGTTTTAAAAGCATGGTCACGGCCTTGATGTTGCCGATTTCGCCCAAAGCGTCGACGATCATGGAGGCGACCAGGTCCGAACTCTTGTCCAGGGCCTTGACCAGGGCCCCGACCGAAGAGGCGTCGCGGATCTTGGCCAGGGCCTCGATGACCGCGAACTGGACCCACTCCTCGTCGCCGAGCGCCTTGCCCAGGCACTCCGCCGCGTCGTGGAAGGCCAGCTCGCCGAGGCTCACCGCGGCCTGGTAGCGGACGTTGACCTCGGGGTCCTTGAGCAGCGCCTCGCAAAGCGGGGCCACGGCCTCCCGGGTATCCGTGGAGCCCAGGATATCCGAAGCGAAAATACGGATGTCGGGGTCGGCGTCGTGGAGCAGCTCCAGGAGCGTGGGAAAATCCTGGTCCCCCACGGCCCGCAGGATGTCCATGGAGGCGTTGCGACGGGGCGCGTCGTCGGAGCGCAACAGCGGCTTGACCGCCGCCACCACGTCCTTGCCGCCGATCTTGCGCAGGGCCCGGTCGGCCGCTTCCTGCACGCCGAGATTGTGCGAGCACAGCAATTTGGCCAAATACGGCACCGCTTCGAGACAGGCGTTTTCGCCGGCCTCATAAGCCGCATCCCGGAGCACGTCCGGATCGTCGCCGCCAAGCCGTTGGCAAAGCTCCTTGCAGTCCACCATGCCGCGTCCTTGCCCGCCGCCCCGCCGGGGAGCGGTCATTTGTAGAGGTTGTGGAGGATGGCCTCGCCCATCTCGTCGATATCCACTATCTCGTCGGCCAGCCCCGCGTCCACGATGGCCTTGGGCATGCCGTAGACGACACAGGTGGAGTCGGACTGGGCCAGGGCGCGACCGCCCTTGGCCTTGAGCAAGCGCATGCCGTCCAGGCCGTCGCTGCCCATGCCCGTCAGCACCACTCCGAGTCCCCGCCGGCCCACGGCCCCGGCCACGGAGTCGAACAGCACCGAGGCCGAGGGTTTATACAGGGCCTCGCGCGGTTCCTCGACCACGCGCACGTCGATGCGGCTGACCTTCTGGTCGATGCGCAGATGCTTGCCTCCCGGAGCCACATAGGCCACGCCATGCTGCAACCGTTCGCCGTCCTCGGCCTCCTTGACCGTAATGCGACAGACGCCGTCCAGGCGCTTGGCAAAGGGGCCGGTAAACGCCGCCGGCATATGCTGGGCGATCAGAATGCCGGCCGGAAAATCCTGGGGCAGGGTCGAAAGCACTTTCTGCACGGCCGGCGGCCCGCCGGTGGAGACGCCGATGGCCACCAGATCGCGGTTCTGCTTGCCCGTGGGCCGGGCCGGCCGGGCCGCGCGCTCCGGGGCGCCGGGCGTCGACGGGGCGGCGGCCCCCGGGCGGGCCCGCCCCGAAAGCGGCCCCCGGGCCAGATGGCTCATGCGGCGCCGGGCGATGGTCTTGACCTTGGCCCGCAGTTCTTCCTCGATCTTGACGATGTCGAGGGACACCTTGGAAAGCTGTTTGGGGATGAAATCCACAGCCCCGAGTTCCATGGCCTTGAGCGTCGCCTCGGCCCCCTCGGTGGTCAGGGAGCTCACCATGAGCACCGGCCGGGGCATTTCCATCATCACGTGCCGCAGGGCGGTGAGCCCGTCCATGCGCGGCATCTCGATGTCCATCGTCACAACGTCCGGCTGGTGGCGCCGGATCATCTCCAGCCCTTCCTCGCCGTCGCGGGCCGTGGCCACGACCTCGATTTCGGGGTCCTTGGCCAGCATGGTGCTTATGGCCTTGCGCATGAAGGCCGAATCGTCGACCACGACTACCTTGATCACATATATCTCCTGAAGAGGGGCCTGTCCGCACCCGAATGCCGCGCCAATCCTCCCGACACGGCCCGTGGCCCGCAACGCTCTCCATGATTAGATGAGTCTTGGCGTTCTGACAACCGACATTAGTGCTTGCCAAAGCCCGCGCGATGCTCTAAAAGCCTGTCTTCCACGACGGGATGTGGCTCAGTCTGGCTAGAGCGCTGCGTTCGGGACGCAGAAGTCGGAGGTTCGAATCCTCTCATCCCGACCAGACTTTCCAAGGGGTTATGCGACAGCATGACCCCTTTTTTTATCCGTCGCCTGACTATTCCACGCGGGCCGGGCCTTATCCCCAAAAAGCATAACGCCCGTTATAATTAAAAAAATACAAGAAATACCGTATAAAACGGATCGCCCCGCTTTCCGCCATTCGGAAAGCGAAACGGAATTATTCGCGGCCCCCGTCCTTGCCGCCCGGGCCCGAAACACCCGCGGCCCGTTCCTCGGCCCGCTCCTCGGCCAGCCGTTCCACGACCTGGATAAGGGTTTCCAGCATCCCGCCCATGTGGTTGGCGCAATATTGCTCCAGCCCCTCGGGCCCGGTGGCGTCGAAGGCCAGCCAGTCCGGTTCCGGAAAAAGCTGCCCAGCCTCGTTGAGGCGCTGTTCCAGCTGCTCCAACAGGTCGTCGGCATTCCCCAGGCACATTGAGGGCATCTCCAGCACCATGCTGAGTTTCTCGAAAATCTCGCGAAGCCGTTCCCATCGGTTCGGCTCGCGTTTCTGGGCCTCCCAGAAGGCGGCCATTACGTCGGATCGCATGCCTCGGGCTCCTTTGCCGCGCCATTTTCCGCTTTCTATCCTTATCGAACGTCAATTTCCAGCCTGGAGGCCGGGATGGCACCGGCTTGCGCCAGGAATGAAAATGATTATCATACGCCGATGGATAGCACAGCCAAAAAACCCGTCTCCCTCGTGCTCCCCGTGGCCGGCATGCACTGCGCCGCCTGCTCCGCCCGCATCGAACGCGTGGTCTCCGCCATGCCGGGCGTCGACGCGGCGACCGTCAACCTGGCCGACGCCTCCATGCAGCTGCGCTACGACCCCGAGGCCGTAAACCTCGACGCCATCGGCGAGCGGGTGGCCGGCCTGGGATTCACTCTTGGCCCGCCCCCGTCCGACAATGCCACATTCGAGCTGGCGATCACGGGCATGCACTGCGCCGCCTGCTCGTCGCGCATCGAGCGCGTGATCCGAAGGCTGCCCGGGGTCGTCGCCGCCGACGTCAACCTGGCCGGCGAAACCGGCACCTTCACCATCGACCCGGCCGCGCTGTCGCGCCGCCAGCTGCGCCAGGCCATCGCCGACCTCGGCTTCGGCTCCCAGCCCCTAAGCGCCTCGGAAAACCGCTTCGCCGCCCGCCAGGAAGCGGCCAAGGCCGAGTTGGCCCAGAAAAGACGCGAACTCGTCCCGGTCTTTATCCTGGCCGCCCTGCTCCTGACCATCTCCATGGGCCATATGCTGGGCCTGCCCCTGCCCGCCTTTTTGCACCCCGAAACCGCGCCCGCCACCTTCGCCCTTCTCCAGCTCGCCCTGACCGCGCCCATCGTCTGGCTCGGCCGGCGGTTCTACCTCGACGGCATCCCGGCCGGACTGCGCGGCGGCCCCAACATGGACACGCTGGTGGCCGTGGGCACCGGCGCGGCCCTGCTCTACAGCATCGCCAACCTCGCTCTGATCCTGGCCGGCTCCGACCCCGTGGCCCGGGCCAGGGACCTCTATTTCGAATCCGCCGGCGTGCTTTTGGCCATGATCAGCCTCGGCAAGTACCTCGAAGCCTCGGCCAAGTTCAAAACCTCGGGGGCCATCGCCGCGCTCATGCGCCTGACCCCGGACACGGCGACGCTCGTGCGCGACGGCAAGGAGGAGACCGTGCCCGTCGACGAGGTGGAACCCGGCGACAGGCTGCTCGTGCGCCCCGGCGAACGCGTGCCCGTGGACGGCGACGTGGCCGAGGGCGACTCCCGCGTGGACGAGTCCATGCTGACCGGCGAACCCCTGCCCGTGGCCAAAAAAATCGGCGACGCAGTCACCGGCGGCACCCAGAACACCACCGGGGCCCTGGTCGTGACCGCCACCCGCGTCGGCCAGGACACGACGCTGGCCCGCATCGTGGACCTCGTGCGCCAAGCCCAGGGCTCCAAAGCCCCCATCGCCAACCTGGCCGACACCGTAAGCTTCTATTTCGTCCCCACCGTCATGGCCACGGCCCTGGTCGCCGGCCTGGGCTGGTACTTCCTCGGCCACGCCGGCTTCTCCTTTTCCCTGCGCATCTTCGTGGCCGTCATGGTCATCGCCTGCCCGTGCGCCATGGGCCTGGCCGTGCCCACCTCCATCATGGTCGGCACCGGGCGCGGCGCGCGCCTCGGCATCCTCGTCAAATCCGGCGCCGCCCTCCAGACCGCCGGAGACCTCAAAGCCGTGGTCTTCGACAAAACCGGAACGCTCACCCACGGCAAGCCCGAACTGACCGACATCGTCCCGGCCGCGCAAAACGACCCCGATCGCCTGCTTACCCTGGCCGCCGCCGCCGAAGCCCGCTCGGAACACCCGCTGGCCAAAGCCATCGCCGCCGCCGCGACCGCCAAAGGCGTCGCCCTGCCAGCGCCCGAACGCTTCGAAGCCGCCCCGGGCAAGGGCGTGGCCGCAGCCATCGACGGCAGCGCCGTGCTGGTCGGCACCGCCGCTTACCTCGCCGAACAGGACGTCCCCGACGACCCGGCCGCCGACGAGGCCGAAGCGCGCCTGGCCGACGCCGGCAAGACCGCCATCCGCGTCGCCATCGACGGCCGCTCGGCCGGCGTCCTGGCCGTGGCCGACACGCCCCGCCCCGAAGCCGCCGCCGTGGTCAAGGCCCTTGGCCGCAAGGGCGTGGCCGTGGTCATGCTCACCGGCGACGACGAACGCACCGCCAAAGCAGTGGCCAACACCCTCGGCATCAAGGAAGTCATCGCCCGGGTGCTGCCCGACCGCAAAGCCGCCGAGATCCAAAAACTCATGAGCTCGGGCCGCAAAACCGCCATGGTCGGCGACGGCATCAACGACGCCCCGGCCCTGGCCGCCGCCGACCTCGGCATGGCCATGGGCTCGGGCATCGACGTGGCCGTGGAATCCTGCGACGTCGTGCTCATGCGCAACGACCTGCGCGGCGTCACCGCCGCCCTGGAACTTTCCCGGGCCGTCATCGCCAACATCAAACAAAACCTCTTCTGGGCCTTCGCCTTCAATACCATCGGCATCCCCGTCGCCGCCGGCGTGCTCCATATCTTCGGCGGCCCCACCCTCAACCCCATGATCGCCGGCACCGCCATGGCGCTCAGCTCCTTTACGGTGGTCACCAACGCCCTGCGGCTGCGCTTTTTCACGCCGAGGAAAGTCGCTTAAGGGAAGAATGAAGATGCTGGGGCTCTGCCCCAGACCCCGCCGGAGGGCTTATGCCCTCCGGACCTCCCTTTACGCTCTGCCGGGACGCAACCTTGCAGGGTGGCGATGGTGGGATTCTTGTTGCCGCAATCGGCCCGGCGACACGAGGCGCTTTGCGCCTCGACGCCGGACGCGATTGCGGCAACAACCACGCCAGCGGCGAAGCGCCGCATTTTAAGAAAAAGATATTTTTCTCCGAATGTCGCCCCAAAGGGGCGACCGGCGTGGTGGCGGCGGAATTTGCCTGGGACGAGCTTGTCGCGAAGCGACATGCACCGTCCCGACAAATTCCGCCGCCATCTTCTCCACCCCCGCTCTCCCGCCAGCCAGCCCCACCTCCGCCCGGCCCAAGCCCACCGGATGGGGGGTCCGGGGGGCCCTCGGCCTCCCGGCGGGGGTGCGGGGGCAGAGCCCCCGCCGGGGTCTGGGGCAGAGCCCCGCCGACTACACCGATGCGTCGTAGAACGAGAAGTGCCAATCGTGGCGGCTGTCTTCCTCGATGAGGTGCGGCAGGGCCTGGAGCATGGCCGCGTCGCTTCCTTCGGGCAGGATGGAGCACAGGCCTTGGCGGATGGCGGCGATGAGCGGGTGTGGGCCGGCGGGTTGGGGCGGGCAGCCCAGGTCGGCGAGGTCGGCGGCGAAAATTTGGCGCAGGGCCTCGTTTGGGAGATCGGCCGCCAGCCGGGCGGCCAGGGCGCGGACCACGGGTTCGGGGAAGGCGGCCTGGCGCAGGAGCGCGACGAAGCCGTAGGCGCAGTAGAGATAATCGTAGAAGATGAAGCGCGGGTCGGCTTGGTGGTGCGCGCGCATGCGGCGGCGCATGGCGAACAGGAAGGCGTTCACGGCGTCGATGAGGTTTCGGGAAGCGGCGTCGAGATACTGGCCGCCCTGCCAGGTCCAACCCCGGCGGGTCATGGTCAGGCGCGACAAGCGGCGGACCTGCCGGACAGGCGCGTCGGGCAGGATGCGCAGAGTCAGGCCCTTGCCTCGGAGCTTATGGCTGAAGTAGACGTCTTCATGCAGGCGTTCGCGGTACTCGGCAAACCCGTGGCGTTGCCAGGTTTCGCGCCGCAGAAGCCACAGTCCGGCCGGGATCACGTCCGGTTCGCCGACGAAACCGACCATATGGCTGAAGCGCAATTTCTGGTAGGCGGCAAGGAGTCCGTCGCCGGCCTCGGTCAGGATGGGCGCGGACACGAGTCCGACTTCGGGCCGGGAGGCCAGGGGCAGGGCCCGCGTCACCCAATCGGGCGGCAGGCGGATATCCGCGTCCACGGACAAGAGAAAGCGCCCGGACGCGGCGGAAAGTCCGGCGATTTTAGCTTGCCCCGGTCCCTGGTTGGGCGTCAACCGGAGCACGCGTAAGGCAGGATCGGATGCCGGCGGGGAAAAGGGCTCGCTGGAGCCGTCGTCGACCACGATGATTTCCCGGGGCCGGAAATCCCAGGAATCGATGGAAGCGACAAGATCGGCGGCAAGCCCATGGTCCTCATAGGTATAGCTGATGACGGACAGGCCGTAACGTTTTTTGTTCATGAAACGCCATGGAAGCAATGAAGCGTTATGCAGGAGAATTCCTGAAAAGCCGCTCTACGCGGATAGCACCGCGCCCTTCTCACGTAAAGTTGCGCGGACATGAACGAATATTTCATCATCCTGTAATCTTTCGAATTCTGAAAAACATTGCTCCCGTGGCCGAGGTAGTTTAGAAAGATGCCTTCAGTTTCGTGACCGCATTCCAAACCTCGCAGAGAACCAGACAGCGCTAAGGTGGTGCCATGCCTCGATTGTCTCGCCTCGTATTTCCCCTGTTATGCCTCAGCCTGCTCGCAACCGTCCGCCCGGCCGAAGTCGGGGCCTATACCGTCAAAGCCGGCGACACGCCGGTGTCCATCGCCAAAAAGCACGGCGTTTCCGTCCAGGACCTGCTCAAGGCCAACAAAGGGCTCGATCCAAGAAAAATGCGGGTGGGCGAATCGCTGACGATCCCCGGGGGCTCTTCGGGCAAAGCCGATAAGAAGCATTCGGAAAAGGAACCCAAAAAGGAAAAGGCCGGCAAAAAGGCCGAAGGCTCCTCCGAAAAGGAGCGCGCCGCCCTGGCCCGGGACAAAGTCAAGGAAAGCAAGTCCCAGGCGAAATCTGGCAGCTACAAGGTCAAAAAGGGCGACACCCTCGGCGCCATCGCCGCCAAGTACGACGTCAGCGTGGATGAGCTGCTCAAGGCCAACAAATCCCTGCATCCCAAAAAGATGCGCATCGGCCAGGAACTCGTCGTCCCCGGAGCCGCGCCGGCCAAGGCCGAACCCGCCGAGAAGCCCGCGCGCAAGGCCGAAAAATCCCGCGAATCCCACGCAACGACCAGCACCTACACCGCCCACAAGCGCGACACCGTGCACACGGTGGCCCGCAAATTCCATATCAGCGTCAAGGAACTCTACCGGCTCAACCCCGGCCTCGGCAAAAAGCTGCATTCCGGCCAGAAGCTCAACGTGCCCAGCAAGGCCGTCGAGCCCGAAGCCGCGCCGGCCCGCACTCCCGCCCCCGAGCAAGCGCCCGCGGCTGTGAGCGAACCGGAACGCCCGGCCTCGGCTCCCAGGACACCCGAAGCCGCCGCCCCGACGGAACCGGCCAAGCCGGCCAAAACGGCCGAGCCCGAAGCCGCGCCGGCCAAAACCGGCCTGCAGACGTCCGACGCCGAAGCCGCCTTTGAAAAGGGCATCGAGTTCGGGAAGCAAAACAAGTTCCAGCAGGCCGTGGACAGCTTCAACAAGGCCATCAAGCTCAACCCCAACCGTGCGGACTTCTACGCCAGCCGGGGCCATGCCCACTACTACATGAAGCAGTACGCCAAGGCCATCGACGACTACACCAAGGCCATCGAGAAGAACCCCAACTTCGCCCTGGCCTACTCCATGCGGGGCCTCAGCCGCACCCGCTCCGGCCAGTACCAGCAGGCCATCACCGACTTCAACAAGGCCATCGGCTTCGGTCCCAACGAGGCGGACTACTACAAGGGACGCGGGTTCACCTACCTGCACCTCAAGCAGTACGGCCCCATGTGCGAGGACTACAAGAAAGCCTGCACCCTGGGCGATTGCGAACTGCTCGACAGCGCCAAGAAAGAAAAGCTGTGCCAATAGGCGCGACTTCCAAAGGTTGATGCAAAGCCCGGCCCCGGCCGGGCTTTTTTATGGAGAGAAGAAGAGGATGCGAGAGGGGAACCCTTTTTGAAAAAAGGGTTCCCCTCTCGCGCTCTCCCCTCCCCAAAACTTTTAATAATGTTAAGCTGTTAACCTTAATCGCGGGTAAGGCATGGAAAAAAACTTTGCTTCACGAAAATTCTCCGCCGGATATCGCGATGGCTACGCCGCCCGCTGTCCCTTGGCCTTGGGCCAGAGCTGGGACACCAGCATGCCGGTAAACATGAGCGCACAGCCGAAAAGACCGCGCCCTCCAAGCCGTTCGTCCAGCATCAGCGCCCCGCCAATGGCCGCGAACACCGTCTCGAAGCTGAGCAGAATGGCGGCATGGGTGGGCTTGGCGTCGCGCTGGGCGATGACCTGCAACGTATAGGCAAGCCCCACGGAAAACAGGCCGCCGTATAGTATCGGCCAGGCCGCGCCCACGATCCCCTCCCAGGTCACGGTTTCATAGAGGAACGCGCAAACAAGGCTCAACACCGAGCAGACCGCGTACTGGGTCATAGCCAACGGCAAGGCCCGGGTACGCGGCGATAGCCAGCCGATCAGCAGCACATGCCCGGCCCAGAAAAACGCGCCGATAAGCTCCAGCCCATCCCCCGGAGCCAGGCTGAGGTCCTCATTCACCGACAAAAAATAAAGCCCGCAGGCCGCCGCCACCGCCCCGATCACATCGCCCCGGGCCGGACGCTGGCCCAGAAAAAATCCCAGCAGCGGCACCAACACCACATACAAGCCGGTGATGAACCCCGCCTTGCCGGCCGTGGTGTACAAAAGCCCCACCTGCTGCAACGAAGCGCCCGCAAAAAGCACCGCCCCGGCAAGAAGCCCCCCGATCCAGGGAAACCCCGGATCACCATCGCCCAGAAACGGCGCGGGCGGCGGGTAGCGCATCGAACGCATCGCCAAGGGAGCCAGCACCGCCGCGCCCAGCGCGAACCGGATGCCGTTAAACCCCATCGGCCCCAAATGCGCCATGCCGATCCGCTGCGCCACAAAGGCAAGGCCCCAGATAAGCGCCGTAGTCAGGCACAAAACATCCGCTCGGAACGATGCGTTTCGACCCATGACGATACGTCTCCTTACGTTAAGCCAGGAGAGGCGCTGCCTCTCCTGGACTTCCACCAAGGCAGGGGCTCCGCCCCCGCACCCCCGCCGGGGGGCCACGGGCCCCCCGGTCCCCCCATCCGGTGGGCTTTGGTCGGGCGGAGGCGCGGATGGGGGGCGAAAAGGCGGAGAGTGGAAGATGGCGGCGGCATTTGCCGGGACGGTGCATGTCGCTTCGCGACAAGCTCGTCCCGGCAAATGCCGCCGCCACCACGCCGTCGCCCCTTCGGGGCGAACTTTAGAACAAACTTTCCTTCTTAAAATGCGGCGCTTCGCCGCTGGCGCGGTTGTTGCCGCAATCGCGTCCGGCGTCGAGGGGCTTTAGCCCCTCGTGTCGCCGGGCCGATTGCGGCAACTAACATTCGACGTCCCGCCGCTCAAAGACACCAACCCAACCCGGTAAAGGGGGGTCCGGGGGGCATCAAGCCCCCCGGCGGAGGGGTCCAGGGGAGGCGGCGCCTCCCCTGGGGCGAAGCGCCGCCCCGCCACTGCGACTACGATCGCTGCTGGTCCCCCTGCTGTTGCGGCTGGGCGTCGTTGCCGCGGCCGCGCGGCACGATGAGCACGCGTTTGAGCGGCCCGTCGCCTTTGGAGCGCGTGGAGATGGCCTCGTCCTCCTGAAGGGCCAGATGCACGACCCGTCGGTGGTAGGAAGACAGGGGCTTGGTGGATTGGGGCCGCCCCAGGGTCTTGGCCTTGTCGGCGAGGAAAATGGCCATCTTGCGCAGGTTGTCGTCCTGGCGCTCACGGTATTCGCCGGTATTGATCTGGACCTTGATGGGGCTGCCGTGACGACGGATGACGATGCGGTTGACGAGGTATTGGATGGAGGAAAGGGTCTGCCCTTCGCGGCCGATGAGCAGGCCGGAATTCTCCTCGTCGAGGATGAGCACGGACACGCGTTCGCTGTGGCCGGAGATCTCGTATTCGGGAATCTGGCCGAGGATGCCGTCGAGCATCTGGTCCATGACTTCGCGCACGATGGCTTCGAGTTCAGGGGTAATGGGCTGGGGCGGCGTCTCCGGAGCGGCCGGCCGGCGTTCCTCGCGGTTGCCGCGGGATTCGCGCCGGGGACTTTCCGTTGCGCACTCCTCATCCATTTCCATCATGGCGTCGTCCGGAAGATCGTCGACCGGATCCGGTTCCGCGACCGGAGGCGCGACGGGTTCCGCGACCGGGGCCGGAGCGGCTTCCTGGCGCGGGGCGACGGGTTCGGCCGCGACCGGTTCGGGCTTTTGCTTTTCCGGCGCGGGCTGGCGCGGGGGCTTGCGCGAACGGCTATTTCTTTCGGACTTGGGCGCGCCGTCGCGCTTGCGGGAGTCCTCCATGCCTTGCAACAGGTTGACTTCCTCGCGCAGGCGGGCCCGGACCTCGGCCTTTTTCTTGCCGACGAGGCCGAAAATGCCGGAGGAGCCGCCGGAGAGGATCTCCACTTCCAACTTTTCACGGGGCTCGCCGAAATGGCGACATGCCTCCTGCATGGCCTCATCGACGGTCTTACCGCTGAAGGTTCTGAATTCGCTCATAAACGCTCCTTGATTGCACTTGCGCCGCTTTGGTGCGGCCATGGATGCCCGATGACGAAGGACGTCACGAGTGCTTCTTGTTGAGCATCCAGTATTGCTGGGCAATGGAAATGACGTTGTTGACCAGCCAGTACACCACCAATCCCGAGGGGAAGTTGAGGAACATGAAGGTGAAGATCACGGGCATGAGCAGCATGATCTTGGCCTGGGTGGGATCGCCCGGGGCCGGGGTCATTTTCTGCTGCAGGAACATGGTCGCGCCCATGATGAGCGGCGTGATGTAGTAGGGATCCTTGGCCGAAAGGTCGGCAAGCCAGATGTGGTGCGTAAAGGGGAAGTAGGTGATGAACGCGGCGTGGCGCAATTCAATGGAGTGCAGCAAGGCCTGGTACAGACCGAAGAAGACCGGGATCTGCACAACCATGGGCAGGCAGCCACCGGCCGGGTTGACCTTGTAGGTCTTGTAGAGCTGCATCATCTCTTCGTTCATCTTCTGGCGGTCGTCCTTATACTTCTCCCGCAGTTGCGAGAGCAGCGGCTGGAGCTTTTTCATCTGCTCCATGGACTTGTAGCTCTTGTGGGACAGCGGCCAGAAGATCGCCTTGATGAGCACGGTCAGGAGGATGATGGCCACGCCGTAGTTGCCGACGTAGTTGTAGAAGAAATGCAGCAGCTTCACCAACGGCTTGGCGATGAAGTCGAACCAGCCGTAATCGATGGCCGCCGACAGGTGATGCGGGGCCATAGCCAGGAATTTCGGCGCCTTGGGGCCGAGATAGTAGCTGATCGTGAGGTCCTGGCGACCACCGGCCGGAATCTCGAGGCCGTCCTTGTCCACGGCCAGGCGGAACAGCCCGTCCTCGATCTTGGCCTTGCCGCGCAGGTCCGTGGTATCGGGAATGACGCCGACGAGGAAGTAGTTGCTCATGATGGCGCCCCACTCCACCGGCTTTTCGTCGGCGATGCCCTCGGCCAGCTTTTTCTCGCTGTGGAAAAGCTCCAGTCCCGAGGTGTCGTAGAAGGCGGCCTGGGTGGGGTTGTAGCTGTCGCCTTCGGCCGAGAGACGGTCCACGGCCACGGTCATGGACAGGCGTTCGCGTGCCGGATTGGCGCCGGTGTTGGACAGGGACAGCTTCTCGTCGATGAGGTAGTTCGAGCCGGAAAAAGTCAGGACACGCTTGATGATGGTATCGCCCATGCGGCCGACGAAGGTCACGGAGGCGGTGCCTGAGGCGTCGAGGGTGACGTCGCCGCCCTGGACGGACCATTCCACGTTCTGCCAAGTGGGCGTGCCGTTGAGGATCAGTCCCAACGGGGCCTTGGCGTGGGCCTTTTCGTTAATGAGGTCGACCAGGGGGGAGTCGGCGGCGATGGTCTGGCGGTACTGCTTGAGGGAGAACCGGGAGAGCAGGCCGCCGGTGCTGTTGAAAACGGCCGTGTACAGGGGGGTGTCCACGGTCAGGGTCTTGCCGGGCGTGGGGGCGAAGGCGGCCAGGGTTTCGGCTTTCGGCGCCTGGGCCTCGGTTTTTCCGGGGGCGGGTTTGTCAGGTGCGGGAGCCTGGGTTTGCGTCGTGGTTTCGGTCTTAGGGACCGGGGGTTTGGTTGGAAACAGGAAGTTCCAACCCACCAGGACGACAAGGGAGAGAACCACGGCCAGGATTACGCGTTTGTTTTCCATTGTCCTTCAAATCCCGTCGATGAGTGTGGGTGCGTCGCATGGGGGACGCTTCTCGAGGCGCTCTCGGGCGCGGCCAGAGTGCTTGTGGGACAGGGTCGAAACCGCCCCGGGCAAAGGGATGGCAACGTAAAATCCGCCACAGGGCGAGCAGGCCGCCCCGTACGACGCCGAACCGCTCCAGAGCCTCGATGGCGTATTCGGAGCAGGTGGGCACGAAGCGACAGCATGGCGGCTTAAGGGGCGAGAGGGCAAGCCGATAGAAGGTTATGACCCAGATGAGGGCGCTTCGCATGGGGTCGGACTCCCCGGCCCGGGAGCACGCTCGAAATCCCTGGCCATCCGCGTCAACAGCGGACGCAGGTCGCGGCAGGCCGCGTCCAGGGTCAAACGGCCCGGATCCAGGCTTTTTTTGGCGACGACCACGATATCCAAAGCGGAAACGGCGTCAGGGGCGTCAAGACGGAAGCACTCACGCAAAACTCGTTTGACACGGTTTCGGGCGACGGCATTGCCGACTTTTTTACTGATGGCCATGCCGAGTCGCCAGGGAGCGTCCCGGTCCTCGCGCGCCAGGACGAACAGGAGAAAAGTCTTGCCGTGATAGCGGCGGCCCGCATCAAAGCAGGCCGCGAACTCCCATCGCGTCCGGAGCCTGTGCGCCGGAGAAAAGCCTAGACGGCCAGACGTTTGCGGCCCTTGGCCCGGCGACGGCGCAGGATGGCCTGCCCGGTTTTGCTCCTGGAGCGGACCAGGAAGCCGTGGGTGCGTTTTCTGCGGATTTTGCTCGGCTGGTATGTTTTCTTGCTCATGCATGGACTCCATAAATTGTGATGAACTTCTTCTCATAGCCGCGAAAATCAACATCGTCAAGACCGCCGCCCTTCCAGAGCGTCGAGGCCCGGGTCCGGGCGGTCCGGCGGCGAGTCCTCCGGGGGTGTGCGCAAAAACCTTGCCCCCGCCAGGGCGAGTGCGCCCAGCAATAAAACGGGGTCGGACTCGACGACCGTCAGAACCGTCAGGGCGGCCATCCCGACGGCGGCGAACCATAGTGCCCTTTTTTGGACCGCCAGGGAAGCGGCCAGCAGGCCGAATCCGGAGACGGCCAGAAAAAGCACAAAATCTGACGTTATAATCATCTGTTTCCACTACATTTATTGCCGATCATTGGCTATGAATTTCTTTTTTTCCGTTTTTTTGCTTGACGGGAAAGGGGCAACGGCCTAGATACATTTCTCCACGTGACGCGGGGTGGAGCAGACCGGTAGCTCATCGGGCTCATAACCCGAAGATCGCAGGTTCAAATCCTGCCCCCGCAACCAAGGAAGTCCAAGGGCTTACAGCTAAATCGGCTGTAGGCCCTTTTTCTTTTTGATACCCTATTGGTACCCATAGACGAAAAAGAGACCCACTCCACGCCCCTCCGTGGGGTTGAAGCGGCTGCCGCGTTTCTACAAGGACTACACGTACGAGGTGGAGCACATATGGCGGCTTGTGGCCGAGAGTCTTGTCCTTGAGGCGTATTCCGGAGAGGAACTGCCCCGGGCCGAAGCCCAATGGGCGAGGTTGGGCTTCACCCCCGAAGATGTGCTGTAATCCGCCCGCTGCCGCGGTTCGGACGGTGCGGGACCTGCTTGGTCCTTTCTTCAGGCATTGACGCAGCCGTCATTGTTCAACGCTTGGCGCAGTGTCGTCGGGACCTGAAAAAACGCCCGCCGTCATTTTTTGCGGGCCCGCAGCCAGCCGGCCAAGCCCTCTCGATCAACCGCCCCCTTGCCGAGTTGTTCAAAGGCAATGACCCGATCCGGGCCGGGGATTTCGATACGGCCCCCGTGGAGCCGCAAAAAGAGCATGCACACGACGTAGGCCGTCCGCTTGTTGCCATCCACGAAAGGATGGTTGCGGACGATCCCATGGGCGTAGGTAGCAGCCAGGTCGAACAGATCGGGGTTTTCGTGGACGACCAGTTGCTCCGGCCTGGCCAAGGCGCTTTCGAGCAACCCCAGATCCCGGACACCAGCGCCTCCCCCGTGTTCGGCAATCTGCTGGTCGTGGATGGCCAGCACCACGGCGGCGTCAATCCAACGCCACATCATCGCTTGGCTAACTCGCGCAACACGTCGCGGTCCTCGCGCATAATGTCTTCCGCCGCCGCCATCTGCTCGGCAAAGGACGCGTCCATGGGCGTGATCCGGTATCCGTCTTCAGCGTCGGTCAGATACACCGTATCGCCCTCCACGACCTTGAGCCGCGCCACGGCTTCCTTCGGCAGCACCAGCCCGAGGGAATTCCCCACTTTCCTGATCTTGAGCGCCTGCATGTCGACACCTCCATGTTGGCACACAAGTTATAACAATGAATGCGGGCAAGGCAAGGGGCAACGCCCGCCCCCGAGCATTGTCTTCACGTGGAAGGATGGCGCAAAAAAAGGGCCTACAGCCATTTTAGCTGTAAGCCCTTGAATTGTCTTGGCGTCCCCAAGGGGATTTGAACCCCTGTTAGCGGCGTGAGAGGCCGCCGTCCTAGGCCACTAGACGATGGGGACGGACGCTTGCTGGTGGGCCGTGCTGGGCTCGAACCAGCGACTCTCTGCTTAAAAGGCAGATACTCTACCGACTGAGTTAACGGCCCACACGGGAAGAAATTCATTATGCGCATCCCACTCCGGTGTCAACTCTTATTCGTTCCCTCCTAAAAAAAAGCGCCCCGCCCTCGCCGCTTCCCAAAAATGCCGCATCTGGATATACCTCCCGCCACCATGGATTTCGCGCACCTCTGGCATTCCCTGCTGTGGCCGCTTGGCCGCCTCCTCGTCTCCCTGGCCATCGGCCTGCTCGTGGCCAATCTTATCGAAGCCCTCAACTGGACCCGCTTTCTGGCCCGTCTCGCCGCGCCCATCATCCGGCTGGGCCATCTTAAGGATGTGGTCGGGGCCAGCTTCTCCATGGCCTTTTTCTCGGGCATGGCCGCCAACTCCCTTTTGGCCGAGGCTTACGCCGCCAAGAAACTCACCGACCGCGAATTGATCCTGGCCAATCTCTTCAACAGCCTGCCCACCTATTTTCTCCATCTGCCCCAGATGTTTTTCATCACCGTGCCGTTTCTCGGCACGCGCCCGGCCGCGCTCTACGTCGGCCTAACCCTCACCGCCGCCCTGCTGCGCACGGTGGCCATCTTAGCCTACGGCCGCGTGGTTCTGCCGCCGCTGCCCGAGGGCTGCGTGGTCTGCCACCTGCAAGATGGCCAATTTTCCTGGCAAAAGGCCCTGCGCAAAGGTCTCAAACGCTTTGCCCGGCGCATCCGCACCATGGTGCTTTTCACCGTGCCCATCTACATAGGCATCCATTATCTGGTCGTTGGAGGCGCGTTCGGGGCCATGGAAAAATGGCTCTCGACGCATCTCGGGCTGTTGTCCTTCATGACGCCCCAGGCCGTGAGCATCGTCATGTTCCAGGTGGTGGCGGAATTCACGGCCGGGCTGGCCGCGGCCGGAGCCATGCTCGGCGCGGGCGACCTGACCACGCGGCAGGTGGTGCTGGCCCTGCTTGTGGGCAACATCCTGTCCACGCCCATGCGCGCCTTCCGCCACCAGTTTCCGTACTACGCCGGCATTTTCAAGCCCAAGGCGGCCATGCGGCTGATCGTGCACAACCAGGCACTTCGCGCGGCAAGCATCGCCCTGGTCACCGTGGGTTACGCCATTTTCGGCTGACGCCGCGCCCTGGCCGCGCGGGCCTTCTTTTCGCGGAGACTCCCCTTGAAGCAAAAAGGGACGCCACAGGAAACCACGCCGGACACGCCCGAGGCCAAAGCCGCCGCGCTTCTGGACGCCTTGCGTGCCCGGCAAAGCGAAACCAACCGGGCCGGCATGGTCCGCTACGGCATCAACGTTGCCCGCGCCTACGGCGTCCCGGTGTCGCGGCTGCGCGTCCTGGCCCGGGAAACCGGGCGCGACGCGGACACGGCCAGACGGTTGTGGGCGAGCGCCATCCACGAGGCGCGCATCCTGGCCTGCCTGATCCACGATCCCGCCGCGGTTTCGCCGGAGGAGCTCGAGGCCATGGTCGCGGCCATCGACTCCTGGGACCTGTGCGACCAGTTCGTCAACACGCTGGCCCGGCGCACGCCCGTCCCACGACGGACGGCCCGGCGCTGGATTTTGGCCGGGCCCGCCTTCGTCAAGCGGGCCGGGCTATCGCTTCTGGCCTGTCTGGCCGTGCACGACAAGACGGCGGACGAAGAGACGTTGGAGGCGGATCTTCGGGCCGTGGCCGCCGTCTGCGCCGATGAGCGGCGCATCGTGGCCAAGGCGGCAAGCTGGGTCTTTCGTCAAATCGGCAAGCGTAACGAGCGGTTGCGGCGGGCGGCCCTTGCCCAGGCGGCCGGCGTCCTCGACACGGCCAAGGGGAAGGCCGCCTTTGCGGCCAGGGACGCCATTGCCGAACTGACGCGGCCGGATATGGCCGAACGTGTCGCGGGCCGCGCCGGATAGGCGCTGGGCCGACTGTGAAATTTTAAAAAAAACCCTCTGCCGCCGGGCATATAGTTGTTGTGTTTGTATGCGGTCTGTGTACAATAAGGCACTTTTATCAACGCGCATGCCAACTTTCGCTGCTTGGACCTTTGGAAGACGCCCCCCAACACGCCGAAAAAGACCATGCCAAAGAACGGAGCTACCGTACATGTCGAAGAAACTTTACGTGGGTAACCTGTCCTTCTCCTCCACGGAAGACGATGTCCGCGATCATTTCGCCCCTTACGGCGAAGTGATCAGCGTCAACCTCATCACCGACCGCGAAACCGGTCGCCTGCGCGGCTTCGGCTTCGTGGAGATGGATGACGAAGGCGCCTCTGCCGCCATTTCCGCCCTGGACGGCAAGGAGCTGGCCGGCCGGACCCTGAAGGTCAACGAAGCCCAGGAAAAGCCCCGTTCGGGCGGCGGCGGCGGCGGCCGTCGCGGCGGCGGTTACGGCGGCGGCGGCGGTCGCTGGTAGAATCCCGCTTTCCGTCCGCGTCGATCCGGGTACGTCAGCCGCGGATGGTCTGAAGACGCAACGAGGGGCCGGAACGTCTGTTTCGGCCCTTTTTTGCATGGCTGCCATCGCTTATTGCGAACGCGCGGCATGCCGCATTCCTTCTTCCCTCCCCCGCGATATTCGACTCCCGACACGCAAACGTAAAAAGGCCGGGACCCGAAAGCCCCGGCCTGCGCGGCAACGCATCGGTTCACAGCCGGCGCGGACCGGAAGCATCCCCGGATCCGGACGGCCGGCTACGCCTTAGAACTTGTAGGACAAGCCGAAAGAGATCTTCCAGGTATCCCCGTCCCGGGCCTGGCTGACCATCCGGTGGCCCCAGATGCTCTGCTTGAATTCACCGTGGGCCCAGCCCGTTTCCACAACGGCGGCCAGGTTCTGGTAGATCATGTACTTGTTGTCGAAGTTGACGCCGAGCACATACTCGCCGACGGCCAGGTCGCGCCCCATCACGAAGTAGGGGTTGCTGCCCATGAAGGTGTTGAGGAAGCGGATGGCCCGGGCCGAGTTGGTGCCGCCGACGAAGGTGAAGGTCAGGCGGTGGGTCATCTTTTCGATGAAGCTCATGTTGTCGAGGCTGGCGCCGAGGCCCCAGGAGCCGACCGGGCTCATGGCCATGTTGGCGTCCTTGACCAGTTCCTGGTTGTCGTCAAACAGGAAGGTGTTGCCCGGGCCCCAGTTGGAGCGGATGATGGGCATGCGCTCGGAACCGTTCATGGTCGAGCCGTCCTCGCCGGTGGACCACCAGCCGAAGGCCTTGGGCGTGAGCAGGTCCCAGCCCGTGTATTCCAGACCGGCGTCGAGGAACCAGCCTTCGCGGCGGTTCTTCTTGCGGTCGTTCTGGGAGCCGGCCCCATAGATCACGTCGGCATAGAAGCGAACGGGATCGAGGGCGGACACCTCGAAGGCGCCGCCGGCCCACCAGAACGCGTTCTGGTCGTTCTTCCACAGCGTGGGGCTCAGGTACGTCCCGGCCGAGGTCAGGTTGTCGGCGTAAAAGGACGTCTTGTACTGGGAGCTCTTGTTGGTGAAGTAGTCGGTATTGCGTCCGGCCACGGCCACCGCGCCCCAGGGCGTGGCCTTGAAGCCTTCCAGGGTGACGGGCAGGGCCAGGAAGTAGGCGTCGAGCTCGTCGGCCACCTGGGTGGTGGTCGTGTCAAAGGTGCGGTCCGTGTCGATCAGACGCCCGAAGCCGGCCACGGCCGAAAGGGTCTTGTCGATAAGCGGCGCCTTCACCACCAGGGCGGCCATGTTGTCGCCGAAGACCGGCGAGGAGTAGAAAAGCTGGCTCTGGGGCATTTCGACGCGCTGCAGGCCGGCCGTGGCCGAAACCGCGCACCCCGGGAGCTTGAACTGCAGGAAGGCCTGGTAGGGCACCACGGACGTGGTCGGATTGGCGGCGGTCAGGGTGCCGTGGCCCCAGGTGTCCTCCACCTTGAGCGCGAGCCGGAACTTCACGGCCTCGTTGGCGACGAAGTCGGTCCGCACGCGGAAGCGCTCCCAGATCTGGAAGCTTTCCTCGGTCTTGGAAGGACCCTTCCAGGTCGGCCTGGACGAGGTCCAGGCCGGCGCGTTCCAGCCCGTGAAATTGCGGTTCGAATAAAAGACGCCATAGACAAGGGCGTCGCCCACCATCCTCACTTCCGTGGCCGCCTGGGCCACGGCGCACAGGACCATGACGCAAGAAACAGCCATCGCCAGGCTGCGCAATAGTTTCATCATCCCTCCCTCGCATGCGAATGTTCGCCGTTGCAGAAACAACCGTTGCCGCTGACCGACCCCTGGCGAAGGGGTCGTAACACTTTGTAAAATATTACAAATATGACAGCAAACAATGAGAATGCAATAAATACGGTATGTTACAAAAAAGCCAAAAAGGAGGGACGGACACGCGTACTTGCAACGCAATGACAGTAGATGATTTTTGCTTGAAATACCCCCAATACTGATCACGGAAAATATAAAAAAGCGTGATTCTTGACAACTTCACCATGAATTACTGGCGAATCCAACACCATTTCAAAGTCCATATTCAAATCATTCGCGCTGTACGATCCATACAGTACAAATCAATATGTTGCACTATCGCGGCATTTCCCACCCGAAAAATCGATGCCTCCGGACACAATACCATTTTCCCATCCAGCATACGGAACCATCTTTGTCCTACAAGAAAACAAAATGGGCTTGCCTCTCATTTTAGATTTCCCGTGACAGTACAATTCCGCTGCGAGACCGACAACGCCCTAAAATACCTATTAAAAAATCATAAGTGTCACATTGCTCGATACCCGAAGCGCGCCCTATACTGGCGGCATCGATAATCGGCCGCGTCGCGTAAACGCCGCGCCGCCGCCGCCAACCGCGCCCCGCGCCAAAGGAAAGCCGCCCATGCTTCGTACCGCTTTGCGCCGCACGCTTCCCCTTGCGGCCGCCCTGCTCGTCTGTCTGCTGACCCTGGCCGCGACCGCTCCGGCCATGGCCAGGACGGTCACCGACATGACCAAAAAGACGGTGACCATCCCGGACGCCCCCAAAAAGGTCTACGCCCTGTCCCCGCCGGACAGCCTGCTCGTGTACGCCATCGACCCCTGCGTGCTGGCGGGATGGAACTTCAAGCCCTTCCCGCCGGCAAAGGCCTTCATGCCGGCCTGCGCGGCCAATCTGCCGGTTCTGGGCGGTTTCTTCGGCAAAGGCATGGTGCCCAACAAGGAAGCGCTGCTCGCGGCCAAGCCCGACCTCGTGGTCAGCGGCACCATGGCCAGTTCCAACCGCGAGTTCGACAAGTTCTTCATTGAGATAGGCATACCCGTCGTCCACATCGACAGCGAATCGCCGGACAACTATCCGGCCGACTTCCGGTTTCTGGGCGAAGCGCTCGGGAAAAAGGAACGCGGCGAAGCCCTGGCCGCGGCCGCGGACAAGACCCTGGCCGAACTGCGCGCCGGGCTGGCCAAGATTCCCCAGGACAAGCGCCTGACCGTCTACTACGCCGAGGGCGGTGACGGCCTCTACACCGACGGCGCGGACTCCTTTCACACCATGGTCATCAAGATGGCCGGCGGGGTGAACGTCCACAAAAAGCCCCAGTCCAACCGCTTCGGCATGGACAAGGTGAGCATGGAGACCGTCATGGGCTACGCGCCCCAGGCCATCCTGGTCCAGGACGCCAAGTGCCGCGACATGATCCTCTCCTCGCCCCTGTGGAAGGACATTCCGGCCGTCAAGGCGGGCAGGGTGTTCCTCATCCCGGACGCGCCGTTCAACTGGTTCGACCGTCCGCCCTCCTTCATGCGCCTGCTCGGAGCCAAATGGGCGGCCCACGCCCTGTACCCGAAGGTCTTCCCGTACGACATGGTCAAGGAAACCCAGGCGTTTTTGAAGCTGTACCTGCAAAAGGACATCAGCGCCGACGAAGCCAAGACGCTTTTGGCCGGCAAGAATCCGCACCGCAAGTGAGCCGTTCCACCGCATCCCCGCCGAACGCCGCCGCCAGGTCCCGGTACGCCGTGCCGGTCCTGGCGGCCGTGCTCGTCCTGACCGCGGTCTGGTCCCTGACCGTGGGCCAGTACCCCATAAGTCTCGGCGACCAGTGGCGTTTTTTCCAAAGCGCCCTCTCCGGCCAGGATATCGCCGCCGGGCAGCAGCGGCTTGTGGCCACGGTGCTGTGCGATATCCGCTTTCCCCGGCTTTTGGCCGCGATGCTGGTCGGCGCGGTGCTCGCCGCCTCGGGCACGGCCTATCAGGCCATGTTCGTCAATCCCCTCGTCTCGCCAGGGCTGCTCGGCGTGCTGGCCGGATCGGCCTTTGGCGCGGCGGTCGGCATGCTGGCGGGGGTAAGCTGGACCATGGTCCAGGTCTTCGCCTTTGTCGGCGGCATCACGGCCGTGGGCATGGCCCTGGGGCTCGCCGGCAGCGGCAAGGGCGACAAGCTGCTGCTGCTCATCCTCGGCGGGGTGATCAGCTCGGCCCTGTTTACCGCCCTGCTCGCGGCGGCCAAGTACACGGCCGACCCCAACGACGAATTGCCGGCCATCACCTATTGGCTGATGGGCGGGCTGTCCCGGGCCGACGGCACCACCATGCGCCTGGCCGCGCCGGCCTTTTGCCTGGGGCTGGTGATCCTTTTTCGCTTCGCCGGCCGTCTGGACCTTTTGAGCCTCGGCGACGAGGAGGCGCGAAGCCTGGGGCTGTCCACCGGCCCGGTGCGGCTGGCCCTCATCGCGCTCTCCACGATACTCTGCGCCCTGACCGTCTCCATCGCCGGGCTTATCGGCTGGGTGGGACTCATCATTCCCCATGCCGGGCGCATGCTGGTGGGGCCGGGGCACGGCCGGCTTCTGCCCGCCGCCGCCCTGCTCGGGGCCGTGTACCTGCTGGCCGTGGACGACATCTCGCGCCTGGCCTTCGGCGTGGAGATACCGCTCGGCATCCTGACGGCCCTGATCGGCATTCCCTTTTTCCCGCTGGTGCTCAAAACCGCCCGGCGGGGCTGGAGCTAGCCATGGACGCCGTCGCCGTCAGCAACCTGGCCTTTTCCTACAACGGCCGCGCGGTGCTGTGCGACGTGTCCTTCACCGTGGCCCCGGGGGGACTCGCCTGCCTGCTCGGTCCCAACGGCTGCGGCAAGACCACGCTGTTGCGCCTCATTCTCGGCCTGCTTTCTCCCGGTTCCGGCGACGCCCGCATCGAGGGCCGGGACGTGGCGGCCAGTTCGCCCCGGGAACTGGCCAAACTGGCCGCCTATGTTCCCCAGCTTTCGCAGCCGGCCTTTGCCTACTCCGCCTTCGAGACGGTACTCATGGGCCGGGCCGCCCGGGCCCGGGCCTTCGGCCGGCCGGGAAAGGACGACCGGGACATCGCCCGGGCGGCCATGGCCCGCTTCGGCGTCGACCGGTTCGCCGATACACCGCTGACGCGCTTAAGCGGCGGCCAGCGCCAGCTCGTCATGCTGGCCCGGGCCCTGGCCCAGGAAACGCCGGTGCTCGTCATGGACGAACCGGTCAACGGCCTGGATTTCGGCAATCAAGCCCGATTTTTGGAAATCGTGCGCGAACTTTGCGACGAGGGCCGCACCTGCCTCATGACCACCCACTTTCCGGACCACGCCCTCTGGGTGGCCGACCGGGTGGTGATGATGCGCTCGGGCCACGTTCTGGCCGACGCCGCCCCGGCTGAGGCCGTCACCAGCCGCAACCTCGGCCGACTTTACGACGCCGCCATCGAGGTGCATCCTTTAAATGAACATATGCGGGTGTGCGTGCCGACGCGCATGCGCCGGGTCCTGCGGCATCCGGGGAAAAAACGCGCCATTCCCCTTTCCGCCGCCGGCCAGGTTCCGAACGCCGCCCCAACAAGGAGCCGTCATGTCCGAAACGACTTTTGACCCGGGTTTCTACATTTACGACGCCAACCACCGCTTTGCCGCCATGTATCCGCTGCTCGCCCGCCAGATCGTGGACGACTTCGGCGTCACCAAGGGCATGTGCCTGGACGTGGGCACGGGCAGCGCCGCCGTCTGCATCGAGTTGGCCAAGATCACGGACCTGTCCATGGTCTGTCTCGACGCCAAGCCCGAGGTGCTGGAGTTGGCCCGGGAAAACGTGACCCGCCACGCCCTCCCGGCCGAACGCTTCCGCTTTCTCGAGGCCGACGTGACCGCCATTCCCATGGAGGACGGCACCGTCGACCTGCTGGTCAGCCGGGGCTCGATCCCCTTCTGGGAGGACCATGTGGCGGCCTTTGCCGAACTCAACCGCGTGCTGGCCCCGGGCGGCTCGGCGCTTATCGGCTGCGGCTTCAGCCGCTACCAGCCCATCGAGGAAGTCCGGGCCATGCGTCCCAAATGGTCCGGCGAGGGCGAGAAAGACTCGCGAAACGACTGGAAGGCCGACGGCTACCTGCCGCGCGTCCTGAAACAGGCCGGCATCGCCGACGCCGAGGTCCACCGCGATTCCTACGGGGTGTGGGTGCATATCCACAAACACTAGCCTGTGCCCGCCCTATCGCCGCCCTTTCCCCGCGCCTATTCCTTACTCCAAGGATAGGAATACTTTTTTATTCCCTAAATCAACTTGAAATAATTGGGTTTTATTTTTTCCCGCCATCTCTTCCCGCTTTTTTCCATTTCAGGTAGGAGGATACGACTCTGTTGCGCAATACTGTCAGCAACAATCCGGCCGCGCGGCCGCGAATAAAGAAAAACAAGGAGTATGCCTATGATCAATCGCAAGCTCTGGCTGATCGACGCCGGATACATGTATCGCGGACAATCCATTTACAATCGTGATTATAGTATCGACTATGTCAAATTGAGAAACAAGCTTGAGATTGAAGAACCGCTTTGGAGAGCCTATTATCTCAATTCCGTTCCCAATCCCACGCCCGACGCCCAGGTTTCCTTCTATAACTGGATGCGCAGCGCCCCGCCCATCGGGCCGAAAATCATCACCAAGCTCTACGAACTGCGCTCGAGCGAAATCACGGATCTCTACTGCGAACACTGTCGCCGCAAAGTGCCCGTGGCCTGCCCCAACGACCCCAAGCATCGCCTGAGCCGCGAGCAGCAAAAAGGAGTGGATGTGGGCCTGGCCACCCTGGCCCTGACCCACGTCGACAACTACGACACCCTGATCCTGTCCTCGGGCGACAGCGACCTGCTGGACGCCATCGAGTACATCACGGAAAAAAACAAGCGCTTCGAGCTGCTCGTCTTCAAGAACGGCGTTTCCACCGACCTGCAGTGCCGGGCCGACCGCATCTACTGGATCGACGATTTCGCGAGCGAAGTCGCGCGGTAAGAAGTTGGGGGGAACTTTTCTGTAGAAAAGTTTCCCCCCAAACCCCCTTTCCAAAGACTTCCAAAGGGACGGGACTGTTAACCCGTACGGCAGCCGTAACCGCTAAAGAGTTTAGGAAGGGGAGAGCGCGAGAGGGGAGAACCCTTTGCAAAAGGGTTTCCCCTCTCGCACTGTCTTCTATCCTTCTCTTCTCTTAACGTCCGGCCATGTCGCGCAGGCGGCGGATGCGTTCCTCGGTGGGCGGGTGGGTGGAGAAAAGCGAGGCCATGGAGACGCCGGCGAACGGATTGACGATGAACATGTTTTCCGTGGCCGGGTTCGCCTGCATGGGGATTTGCCGGGAGTAGTTCTCGAGCTTGCCCAGGGCTCCGGCCAAGGCCAGCGGCGTGCCGGAAATCTTCGCCCCGGTGGCGTCGGCCAGGTATTCCCGGGACCGGGAAATGGCCATCTGGATGAGCGTGGCCGCGAGGGGCGCGAGCAGGGCCATGGCCAGCGCGCCGAGGACGCCGCCACCACCGCCTTCGTCGTCGCTGCTGCGGCCCATGCCAAAAATCGCTCCCCACTGGAGCATGTTGGCCATCATCATCACCGCGCCGCCCAGGACCGCGGCGATGGACTGGACGAGGATGTCGCGGTTCTTGATGTGGGACAGCTCATGGGACAGCACGCCGCGCAGCTCTTCCGGGGAAAGCAGCCGCAGGATGCCCGCCGTCACGCAGACCACGCCATGCTCCGGGTTGCGGCCCGTGGCGAAGGCGTTGGGGGATTCCTGGGCCACGATCATGAGGCGGGGCTTGGGGATGCCGGCGTTTCGGGCCAGCTCCTCGACCATGGCGTGAACGCCCGGGGCGTCGGACGGGGACAGTTCGCGCGCGCCGTACATGGACAGCACGATCTTGTCCGAGAACCAGTAGCTGCCGAGGTTCATGATCACGGCGAAAAAAAAGGCGATGACAAGGCCCTGCCGGCCGCCCATGGCCTGGCCCACGACGAGGATGAGCGCGGTAAGAAGTCCGAGGAGCAGGGCGGTCTTTATCTGGCTGCTCATGATGGGGAAAACCTCCATGACGTCTATAGGAAAAGACCCCGTCCGGTCCGCAGCCGGGCCGGGCGGGGTCGGTTCGATACTGTTTCGTTCCGACGTAACCTGTTTCCGTTACCCTTTCGTGGCGGGTCGCGGCATCATCCGGCTGTTGCGGCCGGGCCGCTTCCCGTGCGCCGGCGGCAGGGCGGTTCCTGCACCGGGCGGGTTCCGGAGAGAACCTCCGGTTCCGCATGCGCGCGGCGAGTCTTCTCGCCGGGTAGGGAACATCGCGTCTTATCGTTTCCGCGCGCCGGGCGCGCATTGGCTTCTCGTCATTACCGGGAGCCGATCCCTACTCGCGTGTGCCTGACCTTTTCCAATGTTTTCCGGTCAATTTCCGCACCACGCCTTCCGGGATGTCCTTTTGCCGGGATGGCCGTTACCTGGCCATCTATTCCGGGCGACTCGCTTCGCCGATTATGGGGCGTATCAGCCCATCGGCATTGCCCTCCGGCTTGTCTTACGCTCCGAGATTACCTGATACCGGATCCTTTGTTTCCGTGGAGAGGGGCCGGCCCGCGTGGCCTCTGGCTCCTCCCGGCGACCGGATAAGTCCGACCGCCCTTCCGGCCTTTACGGCCGTCACTTCGGGGCGACTCGCTTCGCCGAATATGGGTTTTTAAGGCCCGTCGGCATTGCCCTCCAGTTTATCTTGCGTTCGGCTGTTGCCTGGTTCCGGATCCTTGTTCCTTCGGAGAGGCCCCGGCCGTCTCTGGCCGTCTGGCTCCTCCCCGGTGACCGGATAAGTTCAGCCACCACTCCGGCCTGCTTACGGCCGTCACTTCGGGGCGACTCGCTTCGCCGTGTATGGGTCGCGTAAGCCCATCGGCAGTGCCCTCCAATGTTCCGTCTTGAAAGTTTCCCGCTTCCAGGTCCTCTGACTCCCAACATCTGCGGCGGTCTTTCTCGGCCTGTCGGCCGTACCGCTGGCGCTTTTGCGTGGCGATCGGGCAAGTCCTTTCGCCTTCAAGGTTCCGGCATAAGCCGGTTTGGCCTTGGGGGTGGGCGACTCGTTTCGCCGGGTATGGGAGACGGGATTCGTGACGGCGTTGCCTCCTGCTCGGGTTCCACCTCATATGAGGTTGCCGTTGATTCTAGAAATAAAACTTCCAGCCCGTTTGTAAAGTGAAATCTTCATCATAAATGCACCGGGCCGCGACATGCCGCCCATAACCGCCCGCCCGGCCCGGCTTTTACCCGCCGTTGACAAGATCGCGCCGCCTGGGCCACCTTGCGCCGACGGTACGGCCGGGGGCGAATGTGGCCCTGACGGCCGCGTCCCTATCTCCAATGCCGCCGGCGCCAAAAGCCTTCATGAAGGACGGATGCGACACCCCGATCCCGCCAACAATCGCGCCCATGCGCCGGGAAACGCCGCCGTCTCCCTGGCCGCCCTGCTCCTGGCGCTTTGGGCCGTGCACGCGCTCATTCTCGGCAAGCTGGCCTTCACCGGCGACGAGGTGCGCTACGCCGCCTATGGCCTGGGCATCTTCCACGGCCAGGGTTTCCACCCGAGCGACGCCCTGTGGCGCGAAATGGTGGCCGACTCCGGCTTGACCACGCCCCTTGCCGCCAGTCCCGCCGGCCACGCCGGCCGGCTCATCCATTCCGTGGTCTACCCCGTCCTGGGCTCGCCGGCCCTGACCCTGGCCGGACTTGACGGCGCGCGCTGGCTTTCTTTTGCCGTGGGCGCGCTCGGCCTCGTCATCCTCTACAAGGCGCTTCGCCTGCGCTTTCCCCATGGTCCAAGCCTTGCCGCCGTGGCCGGGGTGGCCTTTGCCTGCCCGCTCATTTTCTACCTGCGGCTTTTTTTCGCCGAGATCCTGCTTTTCACCTGCAACTGTCTGGTACTCCTCTTTTTCCTGTCCGGACGCCACAAGAACCCGGCCAACGCCCTCTGGGCCGCGCTCGGGCTGTGCCTTTTGCCCTTCGTTCACGTGAAGCTGTCCCTGGAGGCGGCCACGGCCTTTCTGATCGTCTACGCCGGGGTGCGCAAAAAACTCCCCCGGTCGAGGCAACTGGCCATGTTCGGCATCGCCGCGGGGCTCTTCGTCCTGTTTCTGCTCTACAACAAAGCGCTTTTCGGCCTGGCCGTGGGCGGCGGCAACCCAGCCTTTCCCGTTACCCTCCTGGCCGTGCCCGACCGGGTGCTGACCAACCTCCTCGACATGCGCCACGGGCTGATCCCAAACGCCCCCCACCTGCTGCTGGGGCTAATCGGGCTTTTCTGCTTCATCTGGAAGGACAAGGACCAGCCCGAAAGCTCCATCCTCGTCCTGTTCGTGGCCTATTTCTGCACCATGCTCTGGGCCAACGGCAGCGAGGCCTACGCCGCGCGCAACTGGACCGCGGCCATGCCCTTTGTCGCCTTCGGCCTGGCCCGCTGGCTCGACGAGCCCGGGCGGGTCAACAAATGGCTGGCCCTGCCGCTGTTTCTGCTCTCCCTGTGCCTGACCTGCGTGTTGTTCAAATTCCCCAACGCCTTCCTCGACAGCCGCAACTATTCCGTACCCTTCGACAAGCTCTTTACCCTGCTCCCCTGCTTCCAATTCGGCTACCTGCTGCCCTACGACTTCCTGGACCACGAGGGAACCACGCTCTACGCCTCCCTGGGCCTTGGCCTCGGAGTCGCCGCCGTGCTCGGACTTTTCGCCGCTGGGCAGGTCCTGGCCGCCCGGTCGCGGCTAGTTCGCACGGGCGCCGCCGCCCAGGCGCTGGCCCTGGCCGTCATCGTCTTTTTCTCCCTCGTGACCAGGGTCGAAAACGTGGCCACGAGCATCACCCGCCACGGCGACGCCTATTTCCTCAATTACGCCCTGTCCCGGCCCAGCGACCTGGCCTTCGTCCGCATCGACAACCCGGACGCCGCCATGAAGCCCTACGGCTTTTTCACCCTCGCCCTCATTGACGGACAAAAGTCCGTGACCAGCCGGGTGCGGGCCTCGGCCGTGGTTCCCCTGCCGCCGTTCACCACGGCCAAAGGCGTCATGATTGCCGAGACGCCGCCCAGCCCGGACAAGCGCTGGCTCGACACCGCCACTGGCGCGGCGCTATACAGGCGTATGATCTCTATGAAGAACTGGGGGAAACCTTTCTGAAGAAAGGTTTCCCCCAGACCCCCTTCCAAAGACTTTTAGCGGTATCAATGTGTTACCGATATAAACTTTGGGAAATTTAGGAAGGGGAGAGCGCGAGAGGGGAGAACCCTTTTTAAAGGGTTTCCCCTCTCGCATCACCCTCCTTCCCCTCACAAGGAGTCCCTGCCATGGCCAAGCGACCGAGCGTCATCGTGACCCGGCGGATTCCCAAAGCCGGTTTGTCTTTGTTGCGCGAAACCTGCGACGTCTGGGTGAATCCCGAGGACCGGCCCCTTGACCGGGCGGAGCTGCTCCAGCATGCCGCCACGGCCGACGGCGTGATCGGGCTCTTGACCGACCGCATCGACAGCGGATTTTTCGACGCCGCGCCGCTGCTGCGCGGCTATGCCAACTATGCCGTGGGCTTCGACAACATCGACGTGGCCGAGGCCACCCGCCGGGGCGTGCCGGTTTCCAACACCCCGGACGTGCTGACCACGGCCACGGCCGAGCTGGCCTGGGCGCTGGTGTTCGCCGTGGCCCGCCAGATCGTGGTCTCGGATGCGGTCATGCGCTCGGGGAATTGGCCGGGCTGGGGGCCGCTCCAGTTCATCGGCCAACAGATCAGCGGGAAGACCCTTGGCATTTTCGGTCCCGGCCGCATCGGCACGGCCATGGCCCTTATGGCGCGCGGTTTTGCCATGCCCGTGGTCACCTGCGGCGGCAGGCGTCCCAACGAGACCCTGGAACGCGAATGCGGGGCGAAAAGGCTTCCCTTCGAGGAATTCCTGGCCACGGCCGACATCATCAGCATCCATGCGCCGCTGACGCCGGAGACGCGCCACGCCTTCAACGCCGCCGCCCTGGCCAGGCTCAAGCCCACGGCCATTCTGGTCAACACCGGACGCGGCCCCATCATCGACGAGGCGGCGCTCGTCGTCGCCCTCAGGGAAAAACGCCTGGCCGGAGCCGGCCTCGACGTCTACGAGTTCGAGCCCAAGATGGCCGTGGGCCTGGCCGCCTTGCCGAACGTGGTCGTGACCCCGCACATCGGCTCGGCGACCAGCGAGGCCCGGGACGGCATGGCCGAGCTTGCGGCGCGGAACCTGCTGGCCATGCTCGCGGGCGATACGCCGCCCACCTGCCTCAACCCTGAGGTGCTCCCCGACAGGGGTTCCCGCCAATCTTGACAATATTCGGCAAAAGGGCGCATTGCCAATGCCCGAAATCCATAAGCCCCGCCTCAGCAAGCAAGGAGTCCCCATGCGCATACGTAACATGATGCACAAATCCCTGGCCGTCATCGGTCCGGATGTGGACTTCGCCGCCCTGCTCGCCGCCTACCGGCAGATGGAATCGCGGCTGGTCTATGTCGTGGACAAGGACGGCAAGCTTCTTGGCGTCATCAGCAGCTACGACATCCTGCGGGTCATGTTTCCGTTTTATCTGGACTCCAATCTGGTCAAGGCCCTGCCCGACGACGAATCCGTCTTGCGCCAGGCCTTTTCCGCCTGCAAGGGCCAGCCGGCCGCCGACATCATGACCACGGATTTCGCGGCCGTTACGCCCGACGCCCTGTTTCTCGAGGCCGAGGCGCTCATCGCCGAGCGCGGGGTCAACGTGCTGCCGGTCATCGACGACGAGGGCAGACTGGTGGGCGAAGTTTCCCGCCGGGCCATTCTCAAATACCTGGCCGAACGTTGCGGCCTTGAAGACGAGGCTTAGACTCCATGTTTTGGACCGCTACCGCCATTTTCGTTCTGGCTTACGCCGTCATCGTCTCGGAAAAGATCCACAAGACCAAGGTGGCCCTGTTCGGCGCGGCCCTGACCCTGGCCCTCAAGGTCCTCACCCAGCACGACGCCTTCCACGACGCCGACCTCGGCGTCGACTGGAACGTGATCTTCCTGCTGATATCCATGATGATCATCGTCAACATCATGACCAAGACGGGCGTGTTCCAGTACGTGGCCGTCAAGGCGGCCAAGATCGGCCGGGGCGAACCCTTCGCCATCATGGCCATCTTCGCCGTGGTCACGGCCATCTCCTCGGCCTTTCTCGACAACGTGACCACGGTGCTGCTTCTGGCCCCGGTAACGCTGCTCGTCGCCCGGGAGCTCGAAATCGACCCCGTGCCCTACCTGATCACCGAGGCCCTGGCCTCCAATATCGGCGGCACGGCAACACTTATCGGCGACCCGCCCAATATCATGATCGCCTCCAAGGCCGGCCTCGACTTCATGGATTTCATGGGCCACCTCGCCCCGGCCATCGTCTTCATCATGATCGCCTGGATGCTCTCCTGGAAGGTCCTCTTCGGCAAACGGCTGCACGTGGGCGAGGCCCAAAAGGCCCGCATCCTGGCCATGAACGAAAGGGCGCTGATCAAGGACCCGGCGCTGCTCAAAAAAAGCGGCTTCGTGCTGGCGCTCACCATCTGCGGCTTCATGCTCCACGGCCTGCTCCACTACGAACCGGCGACCGTGGCCCTGCTCGGGGCCTCGACGCTGCTTTTGATCTCCCGCCAGAACCCGCAAAAGGTGCTGGAGGAAGTGGAATGGCCCACCATCTTTTTCTTCATGGGCCTTTTCATCATCATCGGCGGCACGGTCAAAGCCGGCCTCATCGAGCTTTTCTCCCAGAAGGTCATCGCGCTCACCCACCCGACCAAGGACTCCATGCTCACCTTGTCCATGGTCATGGTCTGGTTTTCCGGCATCGCCTCGGCCATCGTGGACAACATTCCCTTCGTGGCCACCATGAACCCGCTTCTGGCCGAGCTGGCGGACAAGGTCCTCGGCCCGACCACGGGCCTTTCCGGGCAGGCGCTCTACACCCATCCCACCATGCTGCCGGTCTGGTGGTCCCTGGCCCTTGGCGCGTGTCTGGGCGGCAACGGCACGGCCATCGGGGCCTCGGCCAACGTCATTGTGGTGGGGCTTTCGGAAAAGGCCGGGCACAAGATATCCTTCGCCCGGTTCCTCAAGTACGGCGCGCCCGTGACCGTGGCCACCATCTTCTTGTCCATGATCTACATCTACGTGCGCTACTACCTGCTCAAGGTCTGACCCGCGTCCGTCCCCCGCGCCCATGCTCAAGGACACGTCGCCCCCCGCCCGCACCCTGGTTCTGGCCTGTCTGGCGGCGGCGTTCGTGCTGGCCTTTGCCGGGCAGCTGCGCACCGGAGCCACCACCAGCGACGACCTTTTCTACGAGCAGCACGTCATAAGCGGCGATATCGGGGCGTTCGCGGCCGAGCTGGCCGCCGGGGCCGGCCGGTTCCACCACTACCTCCACGTGGGGCTCACCGCCCTGCCCTACCGGCTGGACAGCGAACCCGCGCGCAAGGCGATATCGCTCACCGTCTTCGCCGCGGCCATGGCCTCGTGCGCCTTTCTCGCGGCGACCGTGGCCGGGCTGCCGGCGCTCGGGCTTCTGGCCATGCTCTTGGCCGTCGCCTTCTACCAGGACAACTGGCACCACAACATCGTCTCGTCCTATCCGCTGGTCTTCGATTCGGGGCTTCTCTGCATCAGTTGGGCGGGCTACTGCCTGTGGCGGCACGGGCGCACGGGCCGGACGCGGCTCGTCGTCCTGGCCAATATCCTGGCCTTTGCCGCCTACTGCCATTTCGAGGCGTTTTTGTGCTACGCGCCGCTTCTGTGCGCCGTCGTCTGGCTGGCCGGGGAACGGTACGACCGGCCGAAACGGGAGCGGCTTCGGACCATGGCCCGGGCCAACATCGGGCTGGCGGTCTATCTCGTCACGTACGTCGCCTACCGCGCCCTGCATCCCTCCCAGTACGAGGGCAACGCCCTGGACCTCACCAGTCCGCTGCGCATCCTGGAAACGGTGCTGGCCTACAGCCAAAGCGCCCTGCCCCTTGGCGCGTTTCACCTCGACGTCGAGTACGTGAACCGCTTTCCGGTCATAACGAACGGGCTCGTCCTCGATTTCACCGGCTACCTGCGCCAGCTCACGGCCAACTGGCCGCGCCTGTCCCCGGCCTGGCTGGGCCTCTCGGTCGTTACCGGCGGGCTGGCCTACCATCTCCTCTCGCGCGGCCCGGACCGTGTGCGCGCGCGGCTCCTCCCGGCGTGCCTTGTGCTCTACGCCGCCTACTGCCCCAATTTCCTCATCGGCCTGTCGCCCAAGTACCAGGAGCCGACCAGCCACGGCATCACCTGGTACGTCACCTCGACCTTTTCCGCCTATGCCTGGTCCGTGGGGCTGGCGCTGGCCGCCTTGTGGCTGTGCGGCCGGGTTTCCGGCCGGTCCCGCAAGGGGCTCGCCGCCGGTCTGGCCGTGCTGGCCGCCGCCGTGGCGCTTGTGAACGCCTCGGTCAACGCCTCGGTGCTCGAAAGCAAGATCGCCGCCGCCTCGCGCTGGCGCATGGCCCGACTCGCCGTCAAAAGCCCGGATTTCGACGCCCTGCCGGACGGCGCGACCCTCGTCGCCCCGGACCTTTTTGCCCCGGTCAATGTGGAGATCACCCATCCGGGCTACTGGGACGCCTGGTTCGCCCACCGCACGGGCAAGCGCCTGCATGTCCTTGAGCGCATCGATCCGGTCGCGCCTCCGGGACTGCCCGTCTACGCCCTGCGCCGCCTGTCCGGGCCGACCGACGCCGCCACGTCCCTTCTCCTGGCCCGGGTGACGCGCCTCGGGCCGCCACGTCCCGACCCGTACGCGCCGCGCCCCGACCAGCCCGCGCTCCTCGCCGACGCCGCTTCCGTCATAAGCGACGCCACCAACCGCTACCCCGACATCCTTTACGAGGACGCCGGCGTCTGGCGGCTGATCTCGG
This sequence comes from Solidesulfovibrio fructosivorans JJ], assembly GCF_000179555.1. Taxonomy (NCBI): domain Bacteria; kingdom Pseudomonadati; phylum Thermodesulfobacteriota; class Desulfovibrionia; order Desulfovibrionales; family Desulfovibrionaceae; genus Solidesulfovibrio; species Solidesulfovibrio fructosivorans. The sequence goes on along the minus strand of NZ_AECZ01000012.1, from coordinate 18,269 downwards.
CCATGGCCATGGGCCGCCGGAAACTTTCGGAAACGACGCTCACCGGCCGGGCCATTCCCGTGGATTCCCTGGCTATGGTGCCGTCCTGGCGGCTGGCCGTGGGCGCGCCCTCGGACCTCACCCTGCGCTTTGGCGAGGGCTGCTCGCCGCCGGAGCATTCGATCAGCGGCCCCATCGTCTGGATCGGCGACAGCGGCGTGTTGCGGCTGACCAACAGCGGCGGGCAACCGGTCGCGGCGCGCCTTGCGTGCAACCTCGTGGCCATGACGCCCGTGCGCGTACTGGTTACGGGACCGGGCTTCACGAAGGAAATCGACGCCAGGGCGCTCTCCACGCCGGTCACGCTTCCCCTGCGCCTGCCGCCGGGAAAATCCCGCCTCGAGATGCGGGTCCTGCCGCCGTCTCCGGGCGCGGCCAAGCGCCTGGGCCTCGTCGGCGCGGCCTTGCTCCCGGATATGGCCCCTCAGGCCATGCCCTCGTCCGGCCCGCGCTGATCGAAAAGACGACACTCCCCGGTTCCATGTTTTTTGGAACACAATCACGTCTTTCTATTTTTTCAAGACAGTTCATCCAGGCAAAAATTATTTTCCGCTGTTATTACAGCATACTCTTTATTTGAGTAAAACTGGCACGCCCCGTGCTTTATACCTGTCAAGATCGGCAACGGATACAACCGGCAAGACACAATATAAAGAAAGGGGAGAAAAACCATGCTGCGCGCCATCACCAAGTTCGTTCGTGACGAGGAAGGAGCAACCGCGGTGGAATACGGCCTCATGGCCGCCCTCATCGCCGCCGTCATCGTCGGGGTCGTCACCACCCTCGGGCAGAACCTGAGCACCACCTTCGACTCCATCGCCACCTCCATCAAGGGCAGCTAGACAAAGCCCGCATAACGGCACCATTTCCCGCTCGCAACTGGCCGCCCCCTTCCCGGAAGCGGCCAGTTGCCTTGGCCCGTTGCGTCGCTCATCCTGGCGGCGCGACCGTATTATCGCCGCATGGTTCCATAAATCCGCGAATACCTCCCTGCTGTTCCACGCATCCAGGAACAGTTTCGACCTGATGGCATTTTTCACCAGTGATTGCAGTTGGTTATCCATGCCAGACTATCTGGCACGCCCCGTGCTTTATACTTTGGCAAGATCGGCAACGGATATAACCGGCAAGACATATAAAGAAAGAGGAGAAAAACCATGCTGCGCGCCATCACCAATTTCGTTCGTAACGAGGAAGGAGCAACCGCGGTGGAATACGGCCTCATGGCCGCCCTCATCGCCGCCGTCATCGTCACCGTCGTCACCACCCTCGGACAGAACCTGAGCACCACCTTCGACTCCATCGCCACCTCCATCAAGGGCAGCTAAACAGAGCCCGCATAACGATACCATTTCCCGCTCGCAAAAAAGGCCGCCCCCTTCCCGGGGAGCGGCCTTTTTTTGCGACCTCGCGCCGTTGCTCTCGCCTGGCGCTTTTGGCATGTTCGGGTCAAGGAGCGCCCATGCGACAAAACACCCACCTTCGCATCGACACGGCCCTTTGCGGCACGCCCGTGGAACTGTCCACCGGCCGAGCCGTGGTCAAACTGACCACCTCCCCGGCCATGGCCGCCGACGACAGGGGGCTGGTGCACGGCGGTTTCGTTTTCGGCCTGGCCGACTATGCCGCCATGCTCGCGGTCAACGATCCGCTGGTGGTCCTCGGCGCGGCAACGGTCCGGTTCACGGCCCCGGTGGCTGTCGGCGAGGAACTTGTGGCCGAGGCGGGCCTTGTGGAGGAAGAAGGGAAAAAACGGCTGGCGGAGGTGACGGTGCGCCGCGAAGAGACGACGGTCCTTACCGGCACGTTCACCTGCTTCGTCCCGCCGCGCCACGTCCTGGACACCTAACGCGCAAAGAAACGGCAGGCGCGCCTGCCGACAGGAGACCGCCCATGAGCTTCACCCTGCGCCAGCCCGCGCCCGTGGATCAGGAACCCGAGTTCGACTGCATCTTCTGCAACAAGCCGGCGCTGCGCTCGTCCGAGGCGGCGAGCACCCCGACCACGCGCACGGTGGAAGTCTTCTGCCGGCACTGCGGGGCCAGAAAGACCGTCACGACCAAGGTTTCGGCCGACGGCAAATCCTGGGAAACGGCCGACTAGGCCGCCGCCATGCCGCGTCCCGAAGCGACGAGACGCGGCATCATCAAGTCTTCCCAACGGCGGAAATCCCGGCCTGCGTGGGTTCGTAGCGCGTGGCCGGGCCGCTGCCGCGCCGCGCGAGCAGCCCCTTGTCCACCATGTCCCGCAGGTCATGCACGGCCGTGCGCTGGGGAATGCCGCCGCAAAGCGCCTCGTAGCGCCCCCGCGTGACCGACCCCTCCCGCACGATGACGGGCAGCGCCGCCCGCTGGCGCGCGTTGAGCGCCACCGGTTCGACAGGCGCGACGGCGAGGGTCAAGGACTCGTCGGACGGGGCCGCGACCGCCTCGCCCGCCTGTTCCGTCCCGGCCGCGTCGAAGGTTCCGGCATCGGCCTCAAGCACGATGTCCGTATCCTGGATGACGCTGTGCTCGGACATGACCGCCGCTCGCAGGATGCAGTGCTTGAGTTCCCGGATGTTGCCCGGCCAGTCGTAGGCGGTCAGCTTGGCCAGCGCCCCCCGTGAGAGCCCAAGTCCCCGCCGGGCCGTGGTGTCGCCGGCCTGCTTGAGAAAATGGTGGGCCAGAACCGAGATGCTCATCTTGTGCTGCCGCAGCGGCGGCGTGGACACGGCAATGACCTTGAGCCGGAAATACAGGTCCTCCCGGAACATCCCCTGGGCAATGGCCTCGCGAAGGTCCACGTTGGAGGCGGCGATGATGCGCACGTCCACGGCCAGCTCCTTGTCGCTGCCGAGAGGGCGCACCCGGCGCATGGCGATGGCCCGCAACAACGCCTGCTGCACCTTGGGCGTGGCGCTTTGGATCTCGTCGAGAAACAGGATGCCGCCGTCGGCCTCGAGAAACGCGCCCTTGCGCTCGGTGCGGGCCTCGGTGAAGGCCCCCTTGACGTGGCCGAACAGCGTGTCGAGCAGGAGATTCTCGTCCAACGCGCCGCAGTTGATGGAAATGAACGGCTTGGCCGCGCGCCGGCTGTAGCGGTGGATGGCCTCGGCCACGAGCTGCTTGCCCGTACCCGTTTCGCCGGTCACCAGCACGTCGGCGTCCACCTGGGCCGCCTTGGCCACTTCCGCCCGCAGCCGTTCCAGCAGCGGTCCCGCCCCCTTGATCTCCGGGAAAAGCCCGGCCATGACGCCGAGCGCAACCGGGTCGGGGCTGGCCGCCTCGCGCATGCGCACCTGTTCGATCTTCTTGTCGCGGCTCTTGATCTCGCCCCACTGGCGGCGCATGGCCGCGATCATGGCGTTGATGGCGTTTTTTAGAAGCGTGGTCTCGTGGTCGTGATCCGGCAGCTCGATGGGCGAAAGCCCGCTTGTGGATTCGATGCTGGCGACGGAGCGCGACAGGTCGATGATGGGGCGGGTGATGGCCCGGGCCAGCAGGGTGATGAGCCCCGTGACCAGGATGATGGCCGAAAGCGTGATGATGAAGACCACGTCCACCTGCTTGTAGCCGGCGCGCAGCGTCATGCGCGTCTTGTCCATGTAAGCCACGCCGGCCACCACCTTGGGCGTGCCGTTTTCCGACGGGGCAAACCGTACCGGGGCATAGGGCATGTAGCTGGCGCGAAACCCGCCGACGTCGAGCTGACCGTCGTCGGCCTTGTCGATGATGCCGCTTTTGCCCTCGCGCACGTCGCCGATCATCCGCCAGAAATGCTTGTAGTGGGACTCGGGCCGGAAGGCCGATTCCATGCCGCGCCGCCCGAGCGTTCCGGAATAGCCGGCCCTGGCAAGGTACGTGGTGAGCTCCAGGCCGGGATCGCCGACCTCGGCCGACTGGAACAACACCCAGCCCTCGGTATCGAAGAGAAAGCTGTACCGGACCTCCAGGCTGCGCTCGAAACCGTGCAGCGGCGAGTGGATGGAGTTGTACAGCGACAGGATGTTGCGCAGATCCCGCGCCTCGATGCTCAGGATGTACACGCCCACGATCCGGCCGGCGGCGTCGGCGCGGGGCGTGACCAGGCGGTAGACCTCGTCGCCCATGGCCATATCCTCGCCCGTTCCGAGGGTCAGGTGGTAGTCGAGCTGGGCGAGCGGGCCGAGGACGACCTGGCCGGGGCCCAGGCCGCGCGCCTCCTCCACCAGGCGGAAGGGACTCGGCCGGATGTCCGGAATGGCGGCGTCCGGCACCCGAAGCGCCTTGCCGCGCAAGGTGACGTAATAGATGTGCTCGTGCCCTTCCAGGTCCAGGTAGCCGAATTCACAGTAAGGAAAGGGGCGCAGGGCGTTTATCCGCGTGAGATAGGCGGCCATGCCCTCGGCGGTCGGCTTTTCCCCGGCGAAAAAAAGCAGGTCGCGCCGCCCCCGGGCCAAGGCGTCCTCCAGGGCTTTGGACAAGGCCAGGGTTTGCACGATTCCGCTGCGTTCCAAAGCCTCTTGCAGGAATTGTTGCGAGAAAATGTAGGTGACGTAGCCGGTGACGAGCAGGATGGCCACCATGGAGGGAATGAGCACGGCCAAAAGCTTCGTGCGCACACGCAGCTTGTTTGGCGCATAACATGGGAGAAATCGGGCTTGTATCCGGCTGGGCAGGTCCATCCACGTCATCGCCGCCCTCCTTTGTGTGAAAAAAAGAGCGAAATCCGGCCGCAGCCTTGTCGTTCCCATCCGGCCGGTATCCGGCAACAACTTGCCGGATTTCTCTTTCTACCGGGATCTCAAGAACTTTTTCCAATGCAGTTCTTTTTTTTCCATCTTGCCAAATCCGGCAAAGGTGTCAATACCGGTTTTCAAAACTTCAGATAAGTACTTGAAATAAAAAACCTCTATTTCGCAAAAAAGGTCCTTGGCATGGCGATTGCTCTTTTTGGAACAAACGCCGGGCCGGTGTGGCCCGCACCCGATCGCCGCAACCTTTAACGAGAGGGCGTGCTCCATGAAAATCCTCGTGGCCATCGACGATTCCGCCTTTGCCGGAAAAGTCCTGGAAACAGCCGTTACCATGGCCGTCGACAAAGCGGCCGAGCTCACCATCATCTCCGTAGCCTCGCTGCTCGACGATATCGACGACATGCCGCCGGGCATGAACGACAAGCTGCGGGCGGTAGCCGAAAAAACCGTGGCCGCCGCCAAGGAAGCAGCCGCCGCCAAGGGGGTGCACGCCCAGACCCGTGTGGAGCAAAGCGAATCCCCGGCTTCTTCCATCGTGACCTACGCCAAGGAGATCAGCGCGGATCGCATCGTCATCGGACATAAGGGCAAATCCAGGCTGGAGCGTTTGCTGGTCGGCAGCGTCGCCCAGGGCGTGGTGGCCCATGCTCCCTGTTCCGTGTTCGTGGTAAAATAACTGCAACCGCTGGAGGTACGTATGTTGCGTCGCACGTTATGGGTAACGGGATTGACCCTGCTTTCGGGACTGCTCATTCCGGCACTGGCCCTGGCCGCCGGCGGCTCGGCGAGCGAACTGGTCGTCGTGGCCGATACGCGCGTCATCACTTCGGATATCATGAAATACTTCGCCAACCTCTACAACTTCAATCCTGTGTTGTTCGCGGTATGGGCCGTGGTGCTGACCGCCGGCTACGGCTGCTTCCTCGGCGTGCTCATGGACTTCATCATGTCCCGCACCGGGCTTGACCTCAAGTCCCGCAAGATCATCGAAAACTAGCGCCACACCCTGCAAGGAGGATACGCCATGGATACCAGTTGGCTTTACCTGTACATGCCCATCGCGGGTGTGGAGATTTTGTGGCCCGGCCTCGTGCTGATCGGCTTCTCGGTCGGCGTCATCGGCGGTTTCTTCGGCATGGCCGGCGCCTGGATGGTCACGCCGGGCCTCAACATCCTGGGTTTCCCCATGGCCTTCGCCATCGGCACCGACATCGCCCACATCGCCGGCAAATCGATGATCTCCACCATGCGCCACGCCAAATTCGGCAACGTGGACTACAAACTCGGCTTCGTCATGCTGATCGGCACCATGATCGGCATCGAATGCGGCGCCCAGATCGTCATGAAACTCGAGCGGCTAGGCACCATCGGGCCGGTCGTTCGCTGGGTGTACGTGGTGCTTCTGGCCCTGATTTCCTGGATGGTCTTTTATGACTATCACAAGGCGACCAGCAAGAAAAAGAGCAGCGGGGAGAGCGGCGAAGGCCTGACCTGGTACAAGACCATGCAGCGGATCAACATTCCGCCCATGATGTACTTCAAGACGGCCGGCTTCACCTGCTCGGTCTGGCTGCCCATCCTGGTCAGCTACCTCACCGGCGTGCTGGCGGGCTTCCTCGGCATCGGCGGCGGTCTCTTCCGCATGCCGGCCCTGGTCTACCTCATCGGCTGCCCGACCCACATCGCCGTGGGCACCGACCTCTTCGAGGTCATGATCTCCGGCCTTTACGGCTCGTTCACCTACGCCCTCAAGGGACGCATCGAACTCGTGGCCGTCTTCGTGATGCTCTCCGGCGCGGCCATCGGCGCCCAGATCGGCACCGTGGCCACCAAGTACGCCAAGGGCTACGGCATCCGCCTGGCCTTCGGCGTGGCCGTTCTGTGCTGCATGCTCTCCATCATCCTCAAGCAGTTCAAGTTCAACGCCGCGGCCACGGTGGTCATTCTCGGGACCATCACCATCATCTGCCTGTGGATCATCAGGATCATGCTTTCCGGCGCGGCCAAGGAACTGCGCGCCAAGAAGGCCCGGGAACAATCCGCCTAACCCAGTCAACGGAGGAACCGCCATGCGCCGTCAACATACCATTGTCACCCTGGCCCTGGCCCTTGGCCTGATCTTCGCGGCCGGACAGGCCCTGGCCTTCAGCGTGGTCCAGGGAAAATGCCTGGAAAGCAACAACGCCCAGAAAACCATCAAGGTCGAAGCCTACGACACCAACTTCGGCCCCGAGAGCCCCTACGGCAAGTCCACGGGCATCCTGACCGTCTATGACGTCAGCGAAGCCAAAATCGGGATTCCGCCCCAGCCCGGCGACATCCTGCGCATCGCCTACACCGTGGAAGGCGAGAAGAAGAAGGCCGCCAAGGTCATGAACGTCTCCAAGCAGGACCTGCGCAAAAAGTAACCCCCACCCCAATCGGCGGAGGCGTTCCGGAAACGGGGCGCTTCCGCCTTACTCTCCAAGGAGTTGCGCCATGTCCCTGTCCCACGCCGCCAAGCGGGCCGTCACCCTGATCACCATGGACATCCTGATCATCGCCGAGCTGACCTACACTTTTTCCAAATGCTTCAACACCTCGGCCGATTTTTCCGAGACGTTTCTGCACTGCTACGTGCCGCTCTTCGTGCCCACCATCGCCCTGGCCTACATCGTGCTGTGGCGAATCAAGCGCCTGGAAGCACGGGACATGAAGGCCGAACAGCGGGCCGAAACCCTGGCGCAGTAGCGCGGAGGCGGCCATGCGACACATTTTGCCGCGGCTGTCGGTGCTCCTGTTCGTCCTTTTTCTGGCATGCATCGCGGATATTGTGCTCTACCTCGTCTTCGACGCCCGCTCGGACGTTTTGCGCAGCCTGCCCGGAGAACACCATGAAGTGGTGGGCAAGCTGCCAGAATCCGTCCAGAATGTTTACAACCGGCCCCGCTCCGACGATCCGGACGAGGAGAACAAACGGATTGCCCTGCTCAACGACAAGGTGCTGGCCACCCACGCCGATGCGCCCGGCATCGCCGTCCATTTCCAGGAACTGCGCGGCCGCGTCTGGCGCGGCGTGTTTACGGTAAACCCGCAGACGCCTCCCGGCCGCTATGCCGTGACGGTCTTCCCCAAGGAACAGCTGCATCCGCCGGGACCGGACCAGGAACGCTCCATGGTGCTGGTCGACGTGTTCCCCGACGCCGCCGCCCTGCGGGGAAGCTACGTGTCGCTTTCCGAACGCTTTCTGGGCCTTGGACCCTGGTGGGTGGTGATGGCCATCATTCCCCTGGCCGCCCTGCTGTTGGTTTACGCCTACCGCCGGGCCGGCAAGGAAGAGGCGCGGCTGCATGCCGAGGGCCTCGGCCCCATCTACAAGCTGGCCAAACACAAGGACCACTGGGACATTCTTTTCGGCCTGGGCAGCGAGCACGGCATACGGGAGGGCGACGAGCTGGCCCTGCTCGACCCGAAGCTGCGCCGGGTGGGGACGCTGACCGCCCTGCGCGTGGCCAAGGAATCGTCCGAGTCGAAAGTGGGCCTCGATGCCGACATTTCCCCGTTCCATGTGGTGTCGCGCGCGGCCATGCCTTCGGATGCGACCGGCGACGCGGCCCCGGGCGGCACGGAGGGCTGACGGGCTGTCGCTCGGCGGATATCAGGCGGGGACACGCGGCATGGGACAACCGCGTTCGTCCCTCAAAAGAGCGGGCTGCCATCCGGGGTTTCCGGTGTGACAGCCCGCTCTCTTTTCAGGCGTCGCCAACGTGGGAGTTCTCTCACTGCTTCGCCGCACAAACGGTTTCCCCTTCTTTTATGGCCCGTTTGACACATCCTATGCATTTGTCCTGTTTGAAAAGAGCATCACCAGGCAAAGCAGAAATATTGTTGCTACAGCAATTGTCACAATGCCTACGTTATGTTGTCTGTTTGCAACTATCAGCAATTATTCTTTGCTGTCCGCAATCTTTGCGGATATTCCTTTAGCGTCAGCTTGTCTTTTCATTCATTTCAGTTTTATATATGTCAGACTGGCAGCTCTCCGGTAAAAAGATTGAGTCCACCAAAGGGAACTTTTCAGAGGAACATTATTCGCGATATGAGAATCGATGTGTACAATGATATCATGAAGGATAGCGACGGCACGGATATTTGGCGCCATATTGAAAATTCAACTGAGAACTTTACACCGTTTCAACGGTTGGCTTGGGCGAGGTCCTGGCTGACCAGTTACAATGACGTCTCAAACACTTTTATTTTAGTCGCTCGAGATGCCAACAATGCGTTAGTGCTGCCGTTAATGGCACACGATGGCGCATTACGAACATTGTGTTATAATGCGGCGGATATTACCGGAAGCATATTCACTGGCGACACGTCCTCAATCTCTGCCTGTATCGCAGAATACTTAGTGAGCGAAACCAAGTACAATACAAAGTTGTTGTGGAATATCCTTCCGAGCGATCCATTGGTTAAAGCATTAAAGAGAACAAATCACCTTGAATTCGTTGAAGGTGTACTTGGTCATTCGCTTGATATTGCCAGCATCGGAAAAGATCCAACGGGCTGGTTGCATTCTTCCGAAACTCGCAAGCAAGCGAACCGGGATCTCCGTCGTCTTGTTCGCGATGGCGCCACGTTGCGGCACCGAGTTTCTCCAAAAGATGTGAATCTTGATACATTGATGGATATCCATGATCGTGAATGACGAGCCAAAGGATCAAGAGGCAAATTCGAAGATCAGCGGAGAAGAAAATTTGTCAAAGGGCTGGCGGCAGAGGGCTTTCCGATGTTCTTGTCTACGATGTCTTTAGGCAAAACAATTTTGGCGTATAATATGCTTTTTTACTCGGACAGAACCGTCAGTCTATGGAATTCGGCGTATACCATGGATTTTAAACGTTTCGGGCCTGGTTCGGCTTTGTTGGTGGCAGATATTATCGACATTGCATCCGCAACAAATTTTCTTTCATACGACTTCTTGAGAGGAGACGAGAAATACAAATACTCTTATGCGAACAGCAAATATGAAATACACACATACAAAATCAAATAAATTCCGTTCGCTATTGGGAATCCCACATAGGGGCCTCCCGCAGTTGGTATTTTTGTACCAACGCCTTGCACCAGATCCCAGCTTCTATCATTGAAAAGGTTTCAACGCTGGGGGGCGATTGCCGGCCGTCTCTTACCCCTGAAAAAGATAAAAGGGTTCAAGCCATCACAGCTTGAACCCTTTGAAATCTTGGTGCCGAAGGGGAGACTCGAACTCCCACTCCCTTGCGGGAACTAGACCCTGAACCTAGCGTGTCTACCAATTCCACCACTTCGGCAGTGCGGAAGACAGCTTTTATAAAAGCGGGCCGGTCTTGGCAAGTAAAAAATCGCGTTTGCCCGCTTTTTTTTGTTCGAAGCCCAAAATCTCCCCGGTTGAAGCCGCCTCTCTTTTAAGGTAGCACCAGACGTGCCGCGGGCGAGGCGCAACCACAACCGCCCGCCGGACCACCCCATGATTGTCGTTACCCGCATCGCGGACATCCACGACGCCTTAAACGGCGTATGCCTGACCATCGGTAATTTCGACGGCGTGCATATGGGCCACGCCAAGCTGCTCCAGCGTGTGTGCGACCGGGCCGCCGCCGCCTCCCTGGTCAGCGTCGCTTTGACCTTCGATCCCCACCCCCGGCAGGTGCTGCTCGGCAGCGCCGCCCCGCCGGCCATCACCTCGACCGAGCAAAAACTCGAATGCATCGAGGCCCAGGGAATACAGGTGGCCGTGGTCCTGCCGTTTACCCGCGAAGTGGCCGCCCGCGAGCCCGAGGACTTCGTGCGCGAGGCCCTGGTCGAAGGACTCAGCCTGCGCCACCTCGTCATCGGCTACGATTACGCCTTCGGCAAAGGCCGGCGCGGCAACTTCGATCTGCTCACCGCCCTCGGCCAAAACCTGGGCTTTACCGTCGAACGCCTCGACCCGGTCATCATAAACGGCGCGGTGGTCTCCTCCACCCGCATCCGCGACATGGTCCAGGCCGGCAAGGTCTGGGACGCGCGCCCCCTGCTCGGCCGCTTCCACCAGGTGCGCGGCCTGGTCGCCCACGGCCAGAAACGCGGCCGCAAGCTCGGCTTTCCCACCGCCAACCTGTCCTTCAAGGACGAACTCGTACCCCTGACCGGCGTCTACGCGGTCTGGGTCGAGTTCGGCGGCGTCATCCGGCCGGGCGTGGCCAACATCGGCAAGAACCCCACCTTCGGGGAATTCGAGATGTCCGTCGAAGCCCACGTCCTCGATTTCAAAGGCAAGATTTACGGAGAGCCCATCAGGGTCCATTTCGTGCAGCGCATCCGCTCCGAGAAAAAATTCTCCGGTCCCGACGAACTGGCCGCCCGCATACGGGAAGACATCGGCCTGGCCCGGATGATCCTGGCCGCGCCCGATGCAAGGCCCTGACCCAAAGCCGCACCATGGAACCCACGCCACCGCAGAAAAAAATCGCTCCCTCGATCTTTCGCAGACCCCGCGTTTTCTGGCGAAGCCTCACCCGCCGCTACAACCGCATCAGCCTCATGCGCTGGCTGGTGCTCGGGGTCGTCGCCGGCCTTGGCTCCGGCACCCTGGCCGTGCTGTTTTTCCTCGGCCTCGACAAACTGCAAAACTTCCTCCAGGTGAGTCTGGCCGGGCTGTCCCTGCCCCACCCGGCCGGCGAGGCCATAGAGCAGACCCTGCCCGGCCCCTACCGTCCCTGGCTCATCCCGGTCTTCACCACCAGCGTGGGGCTCATTACCGGCCTGCTGGCGACCAAATTCATTCCCGAGGCCATGAGCGGCGTCACCGACGGCACCGATGCCATGATCAGGGCTTTCCACAAAAAATCCGGCATCATCCGCCCGCTCGTGCCGATCATCAAAGGCGCCACGGCCATCTGCACCATCGCCTCGGGCGGCTCGGCCGGCCAGGAAGGTCCCATCTCCCAGCTCGGCGCGGGCCTGGGCTCGTTTCTGGCCCGGCTGCTGCATCTGACCACCCGCCAGCGCCGCATCCTGCTGCTGGCCGGGGCGGCCGGCGGCCTCGGGGCCATTTTCCGCGCCCCCCTCGGCGGCGCCATCACCGCCGTGGAAGTGCTCTATTCCGAGGACTTCGAGGCCGAAGCGCTGCTGCCCGCCGTTGTCTCGTCCGTGGTCGCCCACACGCTCTTCTCCTTTTTCTTCGGCGTGGCCCCGATCCTCCAGACGCCGCGCTATGTGTTCGACAACCCCATGGAACTGCCGTTCTACCTGGTCCTGGCCGTTGTCGTCTCGCTTGGGGCCCGTTTTTTCCTCGGCACGTTCTTCTTCATGAAGTTCAAGGTGTTCGGAAAAATCCAGGAACGCTTCGGCTGGACGCCGTCCATGGTGCTCGGTGGGCTCGGCATGGGCATTTTGGGCATGTACTACCCGCAACTGCTCGGCGGCGGTTACGGCTGGCTGGAGCTGTCGGTCAACGGGCAGATCGGGCTGACGTTTCTGGTCGGGCTTTTCTTCGGCAAGGTGCTGGCCACCTCGCTTACCATGGGCTCGGGACTTTCCGGCGGCATGTTCGCCCCGGCCCTGTTTCTGGGCGGCGCGGCGGGCGGCATCGTGGGGCAGGCCGGTCACTGGCTGCGCCCGGACATCGTGTCCCAGCCCGGCGGCTACACCATGGTCGGCATGGCCACCTTTTTCGCCGGCGTGGCCCACGCCCCCATCGGCCCGCTGATCATGGTCTGCGAGATCACCCAGGGCTACGGCCTGCTCGCGCCGCTCATGCTGTGCTCGGCCATCGCCCTGGTCCTTTGCGACGACATCCACCTCTACGAAAACCAGGTGGACAACAAGTTCGCCTCCCCGGCCCACGTCTCCGACGCCACCAACAACATCCTCGAGGGCGTGCCGGTTTCGAGCGTCTTCACCCCGAGCCGCACCACCATCCTCGAGGAGAGCGTCACCTTGAAAGCCCTGGCCCACATCATCTCCGGCACGAGCGCCATGGTCTTTCCGGTGAAAAACCACGAGGGGACGCTCACCGGCATCCTGGCCCTGCAGGACGTGCGCAACGTGCTGTTCGAGGAATGCCTGCACGACCTGGTCCTGGTCGGCGAGCTGACCAGGCCGCTGGTGGTCATCCATCCGGACATGTCGCTGTACGACGCGGTGATGCTTTTCATCGAAACGGAGCTTTCCCAGTTGCCCGTGGTCGCCTTGGACAAGCCCAACGCGGTGCTCGGCATGCTCGGCCGCCAGCATGTCTTTACGGCCTACTCCAAGACGCTTAAGAAGCTCAAAGAAGAAGACTGATCGTTTTTGCCGCCGCCATGCCCGCCGGGAAAAGGGCATGCGGAGGAGCGCGGCAACCGCGACCCGGGGAGCGGCACATGCGAATCCGTTCGAAATTCTGTGTATTCCTGCTCGTGATGGTCGTCACGCCCCTGTGCGCCCTGGGGTTTTACGCCTGGCGGCAGACGGACCGGCTGGGCCATGAGCTTTCCGAACGCGCGGCCATGGCCCTGGAAGTCAGCGCCGGCAAGGAGCTGCGCCAGACCGCCGACATGCTGGGCGAAAACTGCGCCGACACCCTCGACCTCCTGCAAACCTCCCTGGCGTTGACCGCGAACGAGGCCGCCCGGGACCTGCGGGAAGCCGCCTGGGAAAAGCCCGTCCCCCCCCTGTATCTGGACAAGGATTTCGACGCCGGGGTCGTGCCCAAGGCCACCCTGACCGAGATTCCCGGCACGAACGTTTCGGCCAGCTACGACGCCCTGGCCTTCCACCTCCCCCCCGGGCTCACGCGCGAGCAAGCCCTGCCGCAGATGCAGGCGCTCTCCGACATGCTGCCCTTTTACCGCACCCTTTTCGCGCGCCACAAAAAGCTCATGCTTTTTGGCTACGTGGGTCTGGCCTCGGGGCTGCACTGCGCCTATCCCGGCCATGGCGGCTATCCGGCGGACTACGATCCCCGCCGCCGGGCCTGGTATCAAAACGCGGCCACGTCGCACGGCATCACCTGGGACATCATGACCGACGCCGTCACGCGCCAGGTGCTGGCCACCATGGCCCTGGCCCTGCGCGCGCCGAGCGGAAAGGTGCTCGGCGTCGCCGGCCTGGACATTTCCATGGGCGACCTGTTCCTCGAAAGCGACCTGTCCACCGCCTGGGGCGACGCCATGCAGTCCATGGTGGTTTCGGTCAGCCGGAAGACCGTTTCCGGCCAGCCGGAACTCGTGATCGTGGCCCGCCGCGACTATATCCAAAAAACCAAGGACTGGACCGCGCCGGTGGAGCTCGAACGCATCGACTCGCCCCAGGGAGACGCCCTGGCCGCCGTCATCGCCGACCTGGAAGCGGGCCGGTCCGGAGTACAGCGGCTCGAGTACAAGGGCCGGGACACGCTTTTCGCCTACGCGCCCATTCGCGACAAACAACTGGCCGTGGCCCTGGCCGCGCCCCGATCGGTGGTGATCAACGACGCCAAACGGGCCGAACACCGCGTGCTGTCCGCGATCGACGGCCTGCTCAAGGATATCGGCTGGTTCGTGCTGGCGGCCGTGGGCGTGGTGGTCGGCATCGCCCTGTCCGCGTCTAAGACCGTCACCCGGCCGGTCAAGGAACTGGCGGCGGCGGCGGAAAGGCTCGCCACCGGGGATTTTACGGCCCAGGTGCCGGCGCGGGGCAGCGACGAACTGGGCGACCTCGGCCGGGCGTTCAACGAGATGGCTCCCCAGCTGCTCGAACGGGTGAAGCTCAAACACGACATGTCCCTCGCCATGGAGGTGCAGCAAAACCTGCTGCCGGGCCGGCCGCCGACCATGGACGGCATGGATGTGGCGGCGCTGAGCCTCTACTGCGACGAGACCGGCGGCGACTATTTCGATTTTCTGGAATTCGCCCAGGACGACGCGGCCCATGCCGACATCGTGGTCGGCGACGTGACCGGGCACGGCGTGTCGGCGGCGCTTTTCATGGCCACGGGCCGGGCGCTTTTGCGCGGCCGGGCCATCGACCGCCCCGGTCCCGGGGCCCTTTTGACCGAGGTCAACGACCTGCTGTGCCAGGACACGCAGATGACGGGCCGGTTCATCACGCTGTTTTTCCTGCGCCTGGACAAGACCGCCCACGAACTCGTCTGGTGCCGGGCCGGGCACGATCCGGGCCTGCTCTACGACCCGGCCACGGATTCCTTCGACCAGCTCATGGGCAACGGCATTCCGCTCGGGGCCATGGCCGACTGGCGCTACGAGGAGTCGCGGCGGCCGTGGCTGGCCCCCGGACAGGTGCTGGTGCTTTTCACGGACGGCATCCACGAGGCCCGAAACGGCGAGGACGCCATGTACGGCAAGGAGCGCATCGAGGAGATCGTGCGCCGGGAGGCCCACCGGCCGGCCTCGGCCATCGTCAACGCGCTGGTGGCGGACCTCAAGGAATTCAAGGCCGGCGCGCACCTGGAGGACGACGTGACGCTGGTGGTCATCAAAGCCACGAAGTGACTCTATCCCATCGTAAGATTTAGGAAGGGGAGCGCGCGAGAGGGGAGAACCCTGTGAAAAGGGTTTCCCCTCTCGCATCAGCCGTTCAATCCTCTTCCTCCGCCTGCCGCGCCTCCCGGGCCGCGGCCACGGCCGCTTCGACCGCCTCCACCTCCTCGGTCCCGTGCACGAGCTCCACGATGCGCCGCAAGGCCTCGCGCGGATTGGGATGCTGCCAGACGTTGCGCCCGATGCAGGTGCCGGCCGCGCCGGCGGCAAGCGCCTCGGCCACCATGGTCGCAAAGCCCTTGAATTCCGCCCGGGACGGCCCGCCCGTCACCACCACCGGCACGCTCGACGCGCCGACCGCCCGGGAAAAGCTGCGCGCGTCCCCGGAATACGGCACGCCCGTGATGTCCGCGCCAAGCTCGGCCCCGAGCCGGATGCAGTGGTTGATGAGGCTCGGGTCGTTCTCGTTGACCACCCGCTCGCCCTTGGGCGTGATGAGCGCCAGAACCGGCACGCCAAGCCCATGGGCCTCGTCCACGATGGCCCCCATGTCGGCCAGCATCCGGTCCTCGAGCTCGTTGGCGATGTTGACCTGCACCGCCACCATGTCCGCGCCGAGGCGCAGCCCCTCGGCCGCGCCGCACATGAGGCTGCGGGCATAGGGCGGCAGGCAGTGGCGCGTGCCGCCGGAAAGCTGGGCCACGGCCATGGCGAAAAGCGGCACCTCGGCAAGGTGCGCCCGCATGGCCCCCTTGTTGAGCACGACGCCCTGGATGGGAAATTCCCCCACCAGCTCGATCAGGCGCGAAAGCTCCTCGAGACCCGAAAGCATCCCCTCCATGACCCCATGATCCAGGGGCGCGATGACCGTCTTGCCGGTCCGGGGGTGAAAAAGCCGCGCCAGTTTGCGATCGCTGCCGTGCATGCATCCTCCAGGAAAAAAAGTTACCTGTCCGACCACAGGAGCCGCGCGCCCTTGCGGGCGAGAAACCCCAGCGGCAGGCCGCGAAAAAAAAGACCCGGCCGCGCCGGCAGATCCCCCGCCGGCAGGCTTTGGCCGGCCAGGAGAGCCTCGATACGGCAAAGCGCTTCCTCGTTCAACCCCGCCCCTTGGGCCTCCCGCGAAAGAAATAGCCGCGCCCGGGCCTGGGGCCGGAAAACGCCCGCCCGGTACGTCCCGACCTGGTGCCCCTGGTAGCGCAACCCGGCCGGAATGGCCGCCGCGCCGGCATGGAGGAAAAACGCCTTGTCGCCAAAGGCCATGACCTTCCCCGGCGGCAGCCCGGCAAGATCGCAGCCGGACGCGACAAGCGCCTTTTCCGGCACCGGCGTCCCGGGCAGTTCCCCGTCCGCCTCATCGGCCGCCGCAGCGCCGCCGGTCTTTTCGTAAAGGGCCATGTAAAAACCCTGGGCCGCCGAGGCGCGGCTGTCCACCCGTAACACGCCCGAGACGTCGTCCCGATGCGGGGCCTCGAACACGAATCCCTCCGGGGGCGTCAGCGGCAACGGCGCAAGGGGCAGATGGTCCAGTGCGAAACGCGTCTGGTCCTCGTTTTCCACGACATTGGTGGTGCAGGTGGAATACAGCAGCCGCCCGCCCGGAACCAGCAGCCGCGCCGCCGTTTCCAAAAGCTTTCGCTGCAAGGCGATAAGCGGCGCGACCTTGTCCCCGCTCCAGATACGCGCCGCCTGGGGGTTCTTATCCAGCGTGCCCCAGCCGCTGCACGGCGGGTCGAGCAGAATGTGGGTGAACGCCCCCTCCGGAAAAAACGGCGACAGATCGGTCTGGGCGCAGGTGGCCGTATTGGCCAGATTCTCCCGCAAAAGCGTCTGTCTCAGCGTCGCCAGACGGTCCGGGGACGGCTCGTTGCCAAGGACAAACCCTGTCGGCCCCACAAGCTGGGCCAGAAACCCGGTTTTGCCGCCCGGCGCGGCGCACATGTCGAGCACCCGCGCCCCGGCCGGCGGATCGAGCAACAGCGGCGGCAACATGGACGAGCGGTCCTGGATATGGATGTAGCCGAACCGGGCGGCCAGCGAACTCCCCAGCGGCGTGGGCTCGTCCGCAAGGCGCCGGCAGCAGGGCGAAAAAGGCTCCGGCGCGCCACGATGGCCAGTCGCGGCCAACAGCGCCTCGACCAAGGGAATGTCCCGCGCCGGACAGACCAGACGGAAACTGCGGCCGGTTCCGGCGGGGACGGCATCGCTACAATGGGCGGGATCGCTTTGCGGCATGGCGGTCAACCTACAGCGCGCCCCGGGCCTTGAAAAGCCCCGTCGCGCAGGCAGGCGCGGCACCCTTGCCAAACGCCCCCCGCCCGCCTATGCAAGGGCCTCTCCCATTACGCCACAAGGAGCCCGCATGGACTTTCTCCTGCAACTCGTCGACATCGTCCTGCATGTCGACAAACACTTGAGCATCATCGCCACCGATTACGGCACCTGGACCTATTTCATCCTTTTCATGATCATTTTTTGCGAGACAGGGCTCGTGGTCACCCCGTTCCTGCCCGGCGACTCCCTGCTGTTCGCCACCGGCGCCCTGTGCGGCGCGGGAGTCCTCAACCCCAACATCATCTTCATCCTGCTCGTGACCGCCGCCTTCCTCGGCGACAACGTCAACTACTGGATCGGCCGCCGTGTCGGCCCGGCCGTGTTCGAACGTGAAAAAACGCGGTTCTTCAAAAAGGAATACCTGCTGCGCGCCCACGCCTTCTACGAACGCCACGGCGGCAAAACCGTCATCCTGGCCCGGTTCGTGCCCATCGTGCGCACCTTTTCCCCCTTCGTCGCCGGCATCGCCCGCATGACCTACGCCAAATTCCTGGCCTACAGCATCGGCGGCGCAATCCTCTGGGTCGGCATCTTCGTCTACGTCGGCTACTTCTTCGGCAACCTGCCCTTCATCAAACGCAACTTCAGCGTGGCCATCATCGCCGTCATCTTCATCTCCATCCTGCCCGGCATCATCGAATACATCCGCCACCGCCGCCGCGCCGCCGCCGAAGCGGCGGAGTAGGAGGAGGAGGAACTGGGGGGGCGGGAACCCC